>NZ_AUCT01000061.1 GCF_000429905.1 Desulfatibacillum aliphaticivorans DSM 15576
TTCTCCTTTGTTATTAGTGCTTTGTGGTGAAGACATTATAACATAAAAAGGAGCTTCAGACCCTCTTTTTTTGACCTCTTAACCGGACAGTAGTGAAGTTGGGGATACCTTCTGTGGGGAAAAAAGCGGTTAGTTATCTAATTTGAGATGCTCTCCATTTCTTCAACTCCATGTTTTGGGGCTTGATAAGCATATTCGTTGTGGAGGAACGGGTTTGACGTTTTTTTGCAAATGGGTTTTTGCTAAACTTTAATATAGATTTCGAGGTTAAATTGAACTCATCAGGAGAATTACTAAAAAAATTATTTCTCTCCTTTAACAAAGGCGAGCGCAATGAGTTTATTCTGGTTGCAAAAGAGTATATTGAACGTGAAAAGCGAAAAAACCATCATGTGCTGGCAAAGCAGCTTGAAGAGGCTTTGAATTTCGAAAGTAACCAGGTTTCCAATAGGAATGGATGTACTCGATTTAAAACAGATATACCTATCCCACGCGATAACGAAAGTGGGTTCCCACTATTATCAATAAAGTCGTATGACCATTTGTGGGAAGAGTTAATTCTGCCTTCAGAAACTGAACTTATACTCAGACAGATTGTTCAGGAGTTTAAAGAATCTGACATACTGAGAGGTTATAACCTCTTGCCCAAGTCCAAAATTCTACTTTGTGGCATTCCTGGAACTGGTAAAACCTTCACAGCACAAGTTATCAGTTCTGTTCTTGGACTGCCTCTGGTTCAGATCCAATTTGATGCAATTATCTCTTCCTATCTCGGTGAGACGGCTACAAATCTAAGAAAAGTATTTGATTTTATTAATAGCGGAATATGGGTTGTTCTGTTTGATGAGTTTGACATTATAGGAAAAAATAGAGATGATCATTACGAACATGGAGAGATCAAAAGAGTTGTCAATAATTTTCTTCAGATGATTGACTCATTTGAAGGTGAGAGTCTCATTTTTGCAGCAACAAATCATCATCATATTCTAGATCCCGCAATATGGAGAAGATTTGATGAAGTGGTATTATATAAAAACCCAACATCGGAAGACTGTCTATTATTGTTGGACCTATTTTTGAAACCGATTCCTAAAAATGGGTTTAAGTTAGAATCCATAGCCGTAAAGATGAAAGAGTTAGCACCATCCGAAATTAAAATGGTTGCTCATGAGGCAATGAAAAAATCAATATTGGAGGGGAGATTCAAGCTCTCAAAGGCTGATATTGAATTTGCTACAAAACGTTTTCTCGACAGGAAGTCAATTAAAAATGGCAAGGATGGCTAAAAAATGGAAAAATTTGAACACCTCCCTTTACCTGAATTTAAAGCTGATCTTGAACGAAAAAAGAGTAGTGGCGGTGGTGGATATACACTTCCCGAGGGACGTTCCAAAAGAGACTATTCACGAACTCAAATTAGAAAAGCTCAGGCAATATCCCACAATTTTTCCAAGTTGAAAGAACGTAAGCCTTCAGGGGGTAGTTAGCCCGGGTTACTGATCCATGCAAGGTCTGTGGGTTGGTTTTTCAGGAAGTCGGAGATAATTTGGACGAGTCT
>NZ_AUCT01000062.1 GCF_000429905.1 Desulfatibacillum aliphaticivorans DSM 15576
GGCAACCTGATCGCCAATGGTCAGGTGTGGGTCATGAACCCCAGCGGGGTGTTGATCGGGGCGGACGCCACGGTGAACACGGCGGGCTTTATGGCCACGTCCCTGGTGATGGAGGAAGACGACTTCTTCGCCGGGAACTACTCCTTCAAGCAGGACGGGGACGGCGGCTACGTCGTCAACCGGGGAACCATCATCGTTCAAAACGGCGGTTACGCAGTGCTGGCCGGCGCTTCCGTTGTGAACACCGGCGTGATCCAGGCGGATCTTGGCAGCGTAGTGCTGGCCTCCGGCACGCAGGCCACCGTGGACTTTGACGGGGACGGCCTCATCAATTTTGCTTTGGGCGACGGACAGGCGGCCCAGGTAACGGGTCCCGACGGCGAAGCCCTGACTACAGCCGTGCTGAACGCAGGACAGGTGCGCGCCAACGGCGGCCGTGTGCTTATGACGGCCCAGGCGGCCGGCAACATCCTGGACTCCGTGGTGAACAACCAGGGCGTGATTGAAGCCAACTCGGTCGTGGAGCGTAACGGCGAGATCATCCTGCTGGGCGGCGACGAAGGCCTGGTGGTGAATGAAGGAACCCTGAACGTGGACGGCGATGACGCAGGCGAAAGCGCCGGCTCCGTGTACGCATCGGGCGACAAGGTTTATGAGAACGGAACCATTTCCGCCAATGCAGGCGCAGGCGGAGACGCGGGCCAGGTGACCCTGACCTCCACCACCCTGACCCTGGCGGGCGCGGAATCCACCATCACGGCCAACGGCGCGGGCGCCAACTCCAACGGCGGCGACGTGATCCTGTGGTCCGACGGCGATACGTGGTTCAAGGGCGCGATCCAGGCCAACGGCGGCGACGTGTCCGGCGACGGCGGGTTTGTGGAAGTGTCCGGCGTGAACAACCTGGCCTTCCGGGGCGACGTGCAGGCGGGCGCCGTGAACGGCAACGCCGGGACCCTGCTTTTGGATCCCACGAATATATATATTATTGACGGCAGCGGCGGCGGCCAAGACGGTCAGTTGAGCGACGGCCAGATTCTGTTAGGCTCCGGCACGGGCACCTGGACCATCAGCGAGACAGGCCTGGAAAGCATCGCCGGCAACGTGGACATCGTCCTGGAAGCCACCAACAATATTACGGTGGAAAACCTGACCGACGACACCCTGTCGCTTCAGACCACCGGAGCCAAGTCCCTCACCATGACCGCGGACGCGGATAACGACGGCGGCGGCGCCATCACCTTCATCGGGGCCGCCAGCGACACCGTCGTGACTCAGGGCGGGGACATGAATTTCAATGCCGGGGACGGCATGGTGCTGGCCTCGCTGGACACCAACGGCGGGGACGTGACC
The DNA here is from genome assembly GCF_000429905.1 of Desulfatibacillum aliphaticivorans DSM 15576. Taxonomy (NCBI): domain Bacteria; kingdom Pseudomonadati; phylum Thermodesulfobacteriota; class Desulfobacteria; order Desulfobacterales; family Desulfatibacillaceae; genus Desulfatibacillum; species Desulfatibacillum aliphaticivorans. The sequence continues at coordinate 1,354 of NZ_AUCT01000062.1, forward strand.
GCTAACATGAACAATGCAGGCACGGGCGTGGCCAACCTGGACCTTAACGATATCACCACCGACGGCGGCGACGTGAACGTGACCAACGCACACGGCGTTTTAGGCACGGCCGTGGGCAACCTCCTGGTGCGCGGAAACATTGACACCTCCGGGGGCTCCGTGAACCTGAG
>NZ_AUCT01000063.1 GCF_000429905.1 Desulfatibacillum aliphaticivorans DSM 15576
CTCAGGTTCACGGAGCCCCCGGAGGTGTCAATGTTTCCGCGCACCAGGAGGTTGCCCACGGCCGTGCCTAAAACGCCGTGTGCGTTGGTCACGTTTACGTCGCCGCCGTCGGTGGCGATATCGTTAAGATCCAGGTTGGCCACGCCCGTGCCTGCATTGTTCATGTTAGCAGTCACGTCGCCGCCGTTGGTGTTCAGCGAGGCCAGCACCATGCCGTCCCCGGCATTAAAATTCATGTCCCCGCCCTGGGTCACAACCGTGTCGCTGGCGGCCCCGATAAAGGTGATGGCGCCGCCGCCGTCATTATCCGCGTCCGCGGTCATGGTGAGGGACTTGGCCCCGGTGGTATTAAGCGACAGGGTATCGTCGCTCAGGTTTTCCACCGTGATATTGTTGGTGGCTTCCAGGACGATGCCCACGTTGCCGGCGATGCCTTCCAGGCCTGTCTCGCTGATGGTCCAGGTGCCTGTGCCGGAGCCGGCCAGAATCTGGCCGTCGCTCAACTGACCGTCTTCAGCTCCGCCGCCGCCGTCAATGATATAAATATTGGTGGGATCCAAAAGCAGGGTTCCGGCGTTGCCGTCCACGGCGGAGGCCTGTACGTCGCCCCGGAAAGCCAGGTTGTTCACGCCCGACACTTCCACAAATCCGCCGTCGCCGGACACGTCGCCGCCGTTGGCCTGGATTGCGCCCTTGAACCACGTATCGCCGTCGGACCACAGGATCACGTCGCCGCCGTTGGAGTTGGCGCCCGCGCCGTTGGCCGTAATGGTGGATTCCGCGCCCGCCAGGGTCAGGGTGGTGGAGGTCAGGATCACCTGACCCGCGTCTCCGCCTGCGCCCGCATTGGCGGAAATGGTTCCGTTCTCATAAACCTTGTCGCCCTTGACGTACACGGAGCCGGCGGTTTCGCCTGCGTCATCGCCGTCCACGTTCAGGGTTCCTTCGTTCACCACCAGGCCTTCGTCGCCGCCCAGCAGAATAATCTCGCCGTTACGCTCCACGACCGAATTGGCTTCCACAACCCCCTGGTTGTTCACCACGGAGTCCAGGATGTTCCCGGCCGCCTGGGCCGTCATAAGCACACGGCCGCCGTTGGCGCGCACCTGTCCTGCGTTCAGCACGGCGGTGGTCAGGGCTTCGCCGTCGGGACCCGTCACCTGGGCCGCCTGTCCGTCGCCCAAAGCGAAGTTGATGAGGCCGTCGCCGTCAAAGTCCACGGTGGCCTGGGTTCCGGAGGCAAGCACCACGCTGCCCAGATCCGCCTGGATCACGCCGGTGTTCACAACGGAAGCGCCGGCCAGCACTGCGTAACCGCCGTTTTGAACGATGATGGTGCCTCGGTTGACGACGTAACCGCCGTCCCCGTCCTGCTTGAAGGTGTAGTTCCCGGCGAAGAAATCGTCCTCTTCCATCACCAGGGACGTAGCCATAAAGCCCGCCGTGTTCACCGTGGCGTCCGCCCCGATCAACACCCCGCTGGGGTTCATGACCCACACCTGACCATTGGCGATCAGGTTGCC
>NZ_AUCT01000064.1 GCF_000429905.1 Desulfatibacillum aliphaticivorans DSM 15576
TGTGACCGTGGTGAGCGTGGACGCAACGACCCGGGCGGCCATCGAGGCTGGCGGCAATATCACGGGCGGTGTGATCACCTCTCCTGAGGTTGCCCTGGAAGCTGCAGGCAGTATCGCCAACGTAGACCTGGACAGCGGAGCCGTAACCCTGGCAGCCCTGGCTGGAGGCAGCGTGGAACTGGACGCTGGCGGCTCCCTGACGGTGGGCCTGGTTGACGGCGTGGATCAGGGCCTGTCCGGCGTGATCGCCGGCGGCAATGTCACCCTGGACGCCGGCAAGAGCCTGGCGGTGAACGCGGACATTACGGCGGGCGGTTCCTTTGCCGACCTGAGCGCCCTGTCCGGGGACATCACCACGGTGGCCGGCGCGGTTGTGACGGCGGGTTCTGTGAACGTGGACGCCACGGGCGCCATCGACCTGAACACGAACGCCGGGACCCTGGAAGCCTCCTTTGGCGCGGGCTCCACGGCGACCATCGACGAGGCCGACGCCCTGATGATCCGGAACACCACGGGCGGAACCCTGAACGTGACCCTGCTTGAAGCCGGCGACCTGACGGACGGCGGCGGCAACAACGTGACGAACCTGATCGCCGAAACCCAGGACGGAAACATCACCTACACGGATGCGGACGACCTGAACGTGGTGAGCGTGATCGCCGGTGGATCGAGCAATACGGTCTTCCTGACTGCGGGCAGCGCCATGGCGGTGACCTACATCCAGGCGGAAGGCGACGTAACGCTTCGGAGCAACGGCGCCATCACGGACGTGGGCGGCGCGGCGGTGAACGTGTACTCAGGCGGAACCCTGGACATCCAGTCCGGCGACAACACGGTGGACCTGGATACGGAAGTGGTCTCCCTGATTGCGGCCAACGTGTCGGATATCAACATCGACGAAGTGGACGCCATCGAGATCCTGGGCATTGACACCAACGCAGGCGGCAATGTGGACGTGGAAACCACGGACGGCGACATCCTGGTCTCCGGCCCCATAGACGCGGACGCAGCGGGAACCATCCTCCTGACCGCGGGCGGCACGGAGCGGGCCATCATCCTGGGCGCCAACGTGGCGGGCAATAGCGGCAGCATCATGCTGCACGCCACGGACGACGTGGAGCAGACCGGCGGCGCCGTGACTACGGGCGTGGGCGTGGAAGTGACGGCGGGCGGGGAAGTGGACCTGACCCAGGCCGGCAACGCCATGACCGTGATCGCAGTGGACGCCAACGGCGACGTGGCCATAGACGACGACGCAGCCGGCGGCCTGACCGTGGGTACGGTGAACGGCGTGAGCGGCATCGACTCCAATAACAACGACATCCGCGTCAACTCCGCGGGCGACCTGACCCTG
>NZ_AUCT01000065.1 GCF_000429905.1 Desulfatibacillum aliphaticivorans DSM 15576
ATTGGTTTTGAGATTGATTCCGAACAAGTCGAGGCCTCAAATGAAAGGATAAAACATAATCTTCATCAAAGGAGCCTGTTTAAGTAAATCAGCTCGTCAAAAACCCCTTTTAAAACTGAAATCTGAAAGCCTTGAAAACTAAGGGTTTTCAGAGCGGAAAAATCCCTCGTCAAAAACAAATGTTTTTTACGAGGGCGACACCTTTAAGATGGGGTAGGGTAGGGCAAAAAAAAGCCCCACGATATGCGAGGCAAAAAAATTTTAATTTTATCCGGTCCCCAGGATCAAACCCAAGACCTTTTCCGTCTCGGCCATAACCTTGAGACAGGCCGCATGAGGGGATAAGTTCACCTTTTTGGCGTACCCCTCAATATAGCGGTAAGAGTTCCCCATAGTATCGTTTGCCTGCTTCCCGACCATTTTACAAAGAGCCTGGGCGGAAAGCTCAGCTACGATCTCTTGTAAGGGGTCCTGACCAGGCCGGAGGCTTCCGTTCAATTTCTCGTGGCCCGCGTGGGCCAACTCGTGAAAGAATACCGCTTCCTCTTCGCTGGCCAAGGCGATTTGCTTTCTGGAAGGCGAATAGTACCCATAATAACGATAGTTGCCCGGAACTGCTTTTACAGAAAGCCCCCATTCCTCGGCTTTCTCGATCAATGGTAGGGTAGGGACCTCCAATTTTTCATAGTCCAAGTGATCACCGTCTGTATCCTCCACTCGAAAGACCGGCTTGCATCCAAAACCAGATAAAAACTGAGCTTCCTCGCCGGTACCCTCATCCGTCTTTTTTTTGAAATAGGGGACCAGGATGTGAAAGGCTTTGGAGCCCTTTTTTACATGTCGGTTTGCCTGTTGCCATTGCCGGAAACCTCGGGCGTCCTGGGTGCCCGAAAGAAACATCAAAGTTCTGTTTAAAAGTGACCATTTGGCGCTTGGGACGTCTGCCACGGGAAACATGGCCATGGCCACCGCTTCCGGCACGTCGCCAGTCCTAAACCGCTCAATTACGCCGTCTAAAACGGCCCGGACCTTCTCATTCACGAGTTTCCTCCTGTCTTGGGTTTTTATAAAAGGGTAGGGGGCCACCCCGTTAAAACAGGGGGTGGTTTTCAAAAATTGATAAAATGTGCGAGGGTTGTCTTATTCGGAAAGGTTCAAATAGCTATATAATTGATTTAATTGGTATTTTACCGCTTTTTTGCTTTATGTCAAGTTGGCGGCAAAACTGGTTAGAAAGAAAAAAGGGATACCGTTGAGGTTCCCTTTATGTTCTCCCGCCAGGCTAAAAGCCGGGGGGGGGGGG
>NZ_AUCT01000066.1 GCF_000429905.1 Desulfatibacillum aliphaticivorans DSM 15576
CTGACGGAACCCACGCTGGCGGCGTCCGCATTCACCAAACCCTTGGTGCCGTATCCGGTGAGCAGGGATGTCCCCTGGAAGGTGGTGGTGGTGGCAATTCTGTCCATTTCCTTGAGCAACTGGGAAGCTTCCGCGTTGAGGTCGCTCAGGTTTTCTTCGTTGTTTTTGGACGACGCCTGGGTGGCCAATTCCTTCAAACGCACCAGAATGGAATCGATCTGCTCCACGCCGCCTTCCGCGATCTGCAGCAGAGAGTTGGCCTGGGTGGTGTTGTTGGCGGCGACCGCCTGTGATTTTACCTGCGCAGCAAACTTGCGGGACATGGAGAGGCCCGCTGCGTCGTCCTTGGCGCGGTTGATCCGTAAACCGGATGACAACCTCTCCAGGGATTTAGAAACCTTGGAATCGGTGATTCCAAGCTGCCTATGCGCACCTATTGCCGAAATGTTGTTTGCGACTCTGAGACCCATATTAAAATTCCTCCTTGAAAACGGCCGCCGGATTCCTCAAACCGGTTGCCTTTTCTGACTTCCTTGCCAGAAGTCCTTAGATTTGCAAATACCTGATCCAGTTCATGCTGCTTCGACACACCTCCTTTCCGAAACTTCTAGTTTTTCCTCATTATTATTATCGTCATTCCAAATTTTTTACTTAAGTCATTTTTTAGATTAACCATTGTTTTTTTTGATTATTTTAGCAAATTAACTAGCCCTGTGTTTATGAAACCTGTCCTGTTGCTTTACTCTTCACTTGTTGAGTGGGCCCGGACGCACTCCGGGCCCTGAGGTGAAAGTGAGAGTAAAAGGAAATGTAGTTATTGTTTTTTGGGACCCGGAGATCCGGGTCCCATTAGGTGACTTTAATCCTATCCGATGAGGCTGAGTATGTTCTGGGGGGCCGAGTTCGCCTGGGCGAGCATGGCGGTGCCGGACTGCATCAGGATCTGGTTTTTGGTGAAGGTGGTCATTTCCATGGCCATATCCACATCCTGGATGACGGACATTGCTGCGGTGTTGTTCTCGATGGCGATGTTCAGGTTGGCGTAGGTATAGTCCAACCTGTTCTGGATGGCGCCGATTTCCGCACGGGAAGCGTTCAGGGCGGTCATGGCGTTATCGATCAAATCCATGGAAGACTGGGCGTCCGCCAAAGAGTCCAGAGCCACGCCAACCACGGACAAGCCCGTGGAATCCACGGAATCCAGTTGAAAATTGATACGATAGTCTCCGCTGTTCTGCTCACCAA
>NZ_AUCT01000067.1 GCF_000429905.1 Desulfatibacillum aliphaticivorans DSM 15576
TTGGCCAGCTTCTTCAACTTGGGTCCGGTGGCGCATTTTTCCCGCCACCTGGTTCCCTTGGGAAAGGCACCGGCTAACTGCTTGGCCGTCACATATCGAACCAGGGCGATTACCCAAAGCGTCTCATAAAGTTCGGTCCACTTTGCACCCTTGATTATGTCCTTTAATTCCTCTTTCAAAGCCTCCACCAGGCCCTTACCCCCGGTAAAAAAGGGGGTAAGTTTTGCCGAAAAAGCGGTAAAAATTCGAATCAGAAAATTACCCGATGAAAAATGTTTTCTATAATCTTTTTTAGGCGTTATCGCAAGCCTTACCGGGGTAATTTATCCCCCACCCTCCTCTATCTACTCACCAACCGTCCAGGTCCCGCCCAACTTCTCCTCTCTCTCAATCTCAAACCCTTCTCCAAACCCCAAAGCCGTATGCCATACCTCCCGGAGGGTCACCAGGCCCCGCGCCACAGCGGGGCCTTTAGGCCACAAAAAATCAAACTCCCCTACCATCTCCTTCTCTCCATCTCCAAAAAAACAAAATGAAATATAAAAAGCCATGTGCCACAAAAAAGCCATACGCAGTATAAAAGCCGTTCGCAGAATCAAAAGCTGTACGCCGTACAAAATGACCGTTTTCATCTAAACTATTGCCCAATAAGAAAGCCGTATGCCTATACTTCTTCAAATTCAAAATTTGTTTAAGGCCGCCGCAGATAACCGCGGCAAGCACCACCAACCGTTCCCGGCGGCCTTCACCCTCCACCAAACGCCGGAAACCAGAACCCTTAGCAAGACCAAACGTGAAGCCTCGTTTAGTCTACTTTGCTTAATGTCGCTTATGCGAAAGTAAAAAAACCATTCTACCCCAAAAAACAGGACACCAGGTCAACCCTTGCCAGTCCGCCAAACCGTGAAGCCCCTACTTCGCATAAGCGCCATTCAAGCGAAGTAAGCGCCCCTGTTCTTCCTCCAAAGCGTGAAGCATCCCCCTCCCCTTCTTGGCGGGAATTTCGAGCAAAGCAAATTGTAGTCTTGGCCATTTGTCCGGAAGGAAAATGGCCATAGTCTCAATTTGTGGCGCGTGGAAAGTTCCCGCCCGTGGCCCCTCTTCGGACCTTTTTTCAAAAAGTGCTATAATGATTCCATATGGAAAATATCCACAGAACA
>NZ_AUCT01000068.1 GCF_000429905.1 Desulfatibacillum aliphaticivorans DSM 15576
ATTTTACTTCCCAATTTACCCCATTTGAATTCGATTTCATTTTTCCGCAAGAAATTGACAAATCGTTTTTCGTTATTCCACCCTACATATATTTGCCCATCAACCAATTCAAAATAAACGTACATACCCAAACGGATATTGTCTATATTTGCAGGCGTGACGCAAATAGGTTCCTTTTTATAAAATATCCAAAATATTACGTTTTCTGCAGCCACGTCATATATTAACTTATAAACTACCTTTCTTAGGCCCACTTTACTAAATAAATAAAGAGGGATAAACGCAAAAGGGATTACAGTCAATGATACGTAAGGTAGTACTTTGGAAAAGCCCCCATAATGTATTATATTACAAACCACTTCAAAGCCTGCAAGAGCGCACCAAGTAACCAGGATTATTTTTCCTACATGGTTTAAAAATGTCGCGATAAATCCCGCATCAAAAACATATTTGGTACAGTCGTCTTCACTATTACAACTCATATCATCCGCCCTATCAAAGTATGAGGGGAGAAAGATACTCCCCTCCTTTCCAAAAACTTATGGTGTAAAACCCCCATCGTCACTTTCATGCGATAAACCAGTGTTCCAGGAGTCAGTGTATCCTGAGTCTTCAGATCTTCCTCCAGAATCGCCTGCTTTATCTTCATGCCCTTGGCCTTGAACCGAATTGACGGTGTCAGAGGGGGCATTTGTTGATGCATTTTCTTGCGATTGATCTGTTGCTGTCTGATCATCCCTTGGCTTTGTTTTTGTCTCTTTTTGTGTTGAAGATGGTGCATTCCTTTTGGAAGCATCTACTGCCAAATTGCCTGTGGCGACAACGGTCCCGTACGTCGCACTGGCAATTGTTTCCCCAACCTCTTTTGCGGCTGCGGCCTTGGCTCCAGCACTTCCAGCAGCACAAGCCTTTCCTGCCTGAGCAGCGTAACCGTCTAAACAACCGCATCTTCACGGGGTGGTTGGGATGTGGCATAAGAATTTCCATCTTTTGAAAGGAGATTCCATGTCACAAGAAGCA
>NZ_KE386982.1:0-82304 GCF_000429905.1 Desulfatibacillum aliphaticivorans DSM 15576
ATATCCCCGTTTTTTGACAATGCCGCTGCGTCTCAGGAGCGACCGGAATTTCAGTTCCCTGAATGCTGAATTGATTTCAGAATCCATGGAAATGCTGGTGTTTTGAATTTGTTTTTGCATTGAGAGGGAAAATGTTTTACTTGTATTCATAGCGGCTCTTTCTTGTGTGTTATTAGGTGTTTGGCGATGTCTAATATTACACAATTAAGGCCGCTTTTCAAGTATTTTTTATATTATTTCAAATGGTTATATCTGTCCCCCTCCCATATTTCTTGTGCGAAACTTGAGTTAGGACTTTAGGTTTGATTTGATAATGGAGGCGTTCGAAAGGCCTTTTGAGCAGGGCAAGCCCTGAAACGACATGTCGGATTCACCGATGAACTTATAAAGCAGAGCGTCAGTTGGGCATGCCTATCCCGTTTCAGGGTGGCCGCGGCAGAGCAGTACCCTGCCGAGGCGCGTAAGCGCATTTTTTACAACCCATGCGGCCATTGAAATCTATGAGTTTTCTATAGCATATAAACTGTAGAAAGGTTTTAGAATTCAAATAGTTCAGTATGCATTCCCACGCAAAGCATGGGAACGAGACTTCAAAACGTCCTTCGCTTATTCGTTTGCCCTCAGAGATCGTCATCCCCGCAAGGGCCGGTCCGTTTTTCAGGACCGGCCCGCAAGCGGGGACCCAGCGTCGTGCTTATGAGTCGCCGAAATGGGCTCTTCAGCCAGCTAATTCCTTTGATAAAAGCGTCTACTCAATCTTTATGCCCGCGGCTTTGCGCTCCATGGCCGCGGCGGAGCGGTAAAATCCGAACATGTTCAGGTTGCCGCTTTGATATCCCAAATAGTCCAGAGAGTCGGCCTTGATGGCCCTGGCGGTTTTGTCCTTGGGATTAGCCTTGATGACCACGTCGCACAGCTCGCAAGCAAGCTGATGTTCGTTGGCTTTTTGGAGCTCAATAGCCCTCACCAGCAGTTTGTCCGCCCCGCCGGCCAATTTGACGACTTCCCGGTTTGCATAGGAGGAGGGAAGGGGATTAAGCCCCGAGCCATGGCCGTCGTACCAGCCTGTCTCGCCCTGGTAGATGCCGCGTACGGACCAGTCCACCCGGCCGTAAACCTCTTGTAAATGTTCTCGCGCGGCGAGGTTCGGCGGCAATTTGACCTTGGCCACGGCCTCTTCCACGGACAGGCCCTGATTGATGCACTCAATGGTCTGGTCGAATACGGATTTGATTCCGGCGGAGTGGGCTTCCAGGGTTTCCTTGATTTCCCGCGCCCCAATAATTTCAAAAGAATGGCCGGGGATGAGGTATTCGGCGTCCATCCTGGCCATGCGGTCCAAGGACTCGTACCAGCCCCTCACCGGCCTGGGCTCCAGCATGGGCGTGTGCAGGTTGGGGAAGCTGGCGTAATACAAGTCGCCGGGAAACAGGGCCTTTTCCTGGGGCATCCAGACCATGAGATGGTCGGGCGTCTCTCCGATGGTGTGGTACAGCTTGAATTCCTTGCCGCCCAGTTCAAAGGAGTATTCCTGATCAAAGGTGATGGTGGGCCAAACAATGTCTTTTTCGCCGGCGGTGTGGGACAGGCGCACCTTGGATTGCATGGGCGGCTTCCGGGCGTACTCCGAATCCATATCGCCGGACTGGATTTTCCGGCAGCGCCTTTGAAAGGGCGCCAGCCAGCCGAAATCCTTTTTCATGAACTCCACGCAATCCTCCGTGGCGATCACCTGGGTGTCGGGCCCCATAAAAACCGGAGCGCCCACGATGTGATCCACGTGGCCGTGGGTGTAGATGATGTACTTGACGGGCTTGTCTGTGATTTTCCGGAATTCGGCCAGGATTTCCTGGGCTGCGTCCAGGCTTTCCGTGGTGTCGATGATGACCAGGCCTTCGTCCGTGATAACCATCTGGACGCCTCCCAGGGCGTAACCCCGGGCGTAATAGATGTCATCCGTGACTTTGACGATGGTCGGCGTAAAGGCTTCTTTCAACTCCTTGATCTGGGCCAGGGATTCCACCATGACCTTGGGCGGCGGCGGAGGCGTGTATTCCACCGTGGATTCGCCGGGCGCCTCAGGCGCCCGCACAACCAGGCTGGAGCCTCCGAAGGATACGTAATGGCTTCCTAAAGCCACAATCAGCACAACAATGATGATGAATTGAAAAAAGGCCAGGACTTTGTATAGCATGTTACCCTCCCGATAAATATGGTGCATGTAACACGCCCTCGGTCAGGAGTTTCGCTGGATCTCCTTTCCAAACGGCATGGCAAGCAAGGCGAGATACTGGAGTTTGTCTTCCTCCCGAAATTTTGCCAGCCCAATGGTCATGCCCTGGTGGCCTTTTAAAGGGGCGGCCCGGTACGTGCCCATCAACCGGTCCCACCACGGCAGGCAGAATCCGAAATTGGAATTGAACTCCTTAATTATCACCGAATGATGCACCCGGTGCATATCCGGCGTAACCAGAAACAGCCGCAGGACTTTGTCCAGCCCCGCAGGCATGCGAACATTGGAATGGTTGAACATGGCTGAAGCGTTTAAAATCACTTCAAAGGCCAGCACGGCCAGGACAGGCGCTCCGATCAGGAAAATCACCCCGATTTTGATTCCCATGGAGAGCAGAATTTCCACAGGATGAAACCGGGCGCCCGTGGTCAGGTCGATATCCAGGTCCGCATGATGCATCATATGCAGCCGCCAGAACAAAGGCAGATGATGAAAAACCATGTGCTGCATATAAATGGCGAAATCAAGGACCAGGAAGGCCCCCAAGACCTTCAACCAATAAGGCGCCTCGATGAGAGCAAGAACGCCCCATCCCTTTTCCTGCGCCAGGATCGCGAATCCCGTGGCGCCTGCGGAAAAGAGATACCGTACGGCCAAAGTTCCCGTGGCCGTTATACCCAGGTTGGCCGCCCATCTTTTGGGTTTGGATGCGTTCAAACTTCTTTTTGGCGCCAGAACCTCCCACAAGGCCATCAGGAGGAAAACCCCAAAAAACGATCCAAGCCGGACAAGCATTTCATGTTGCAGGATCAGATTGCTCATGGGCTAAATTCCTTTTTGATTTCAGCGCCAGGCTGATTTGTATATAACATTTGAATAAAAATAATACAAATATTTCTTGAAAAAAATCTCATCGGCAGTTAAAGGGAAAGAATCAAGCCCATGGACGAAAGCGTTATCGCCAGTATTACTGGTATGAAAGGCGGATTCGCGGGCGTCCTGGCGGCCACGATATAGGTTCCGTATAAAGCCGGAACAGCCATGAAGTTATATATGACAAATATGGCCGGAGCCGCCCACGGCAGACCCTGGCGATAGGGTATGGCCAATAAAATGATCACGGCGGAGCTGGAGCAGAAGAATCCGCCGGCCACAATACGGAGGGCGGAAAGGATCATTCCCTGAAACTGAGGGGAAAGCTCTTCCCAATCCAGACCGGACGCCTGCTGGTGATAGGATAGAAATTTCGGCGTAAAAAAATAAACGCAGGCGGCGGCCAGGAAGCCCGCCGCGCAGATGGAAAAACATATGACGGCGACGGTGCGGTGAAGCCGCTCCGGCGCCCACAGTAAAACCACGGCCAGGATCAAGGCTCCGGCTGCAACGGTTATTATGGATTGTTTGAGCATGTTCTTCCCCTGGTTCATGGCTGCTCCTGGCTTTGAGGCGATTGTCTGCATTTGATTCCTATGGTATATACCGTTTTTACAGCAATTACGCAAACACAACAGCCACTGCGGACGCCGCCGGCGCGCATAACCCGTCGCGGCGGAGGGCGGGAGTAAAAAGGAACGAATGCAGGTCATCAAGGTTTTTCAGCAGAACAATAGCGGGGCGCGGAAAATTGCGGCGGTCAGGGAGAGGGCCGGGGACGATTTGGTCCTGGACGTCATCAATATTGACGATGCCCTGCCCATGGTTTTGGACGACACGGAGGAGTATCTTAAGGAAGCGTGGGAAATGGAGGCGGACCTGGTTCTGGACTACCTCAAGCACCCGGACCTTTCCTACGATTTATGCCGCATTTGCTCCGAACGGGGCATACCCGTGGTTTCCCCCACCAAAAAATGGCGGAGGCCCCACGTTTTTACGCCGCCCACATGCTGCGGCCTGCCGAGAAACGACGAACTGGGCGCCTACGCCTGCTCTTTTGGAGCGCCGGAAGTGGAAGCTGCGGTCGAGGACGGGGTGGTCAAGGAAATCCGGGTCATCCGGGGAGCGCCCTGCGGCGCCACCTGGGAGGCGGCCCGGGACGTTATAGGCAAGCCGGTGGAAGAAGCCGGCGTGGCCATTGGGTTGAAAGTCCAGTTTTATTGCGTGGCCGATCCTGCGGGATGGGACCCGATTTATGGAAAGAGTCCGGTGCATTTCGCCGGGCATGTGCATCAGGCCGCCTTGGAAAAGGCCTTGAGGAAATCGTGAAAAGCGGCCATTTTTATTGAAAAAAACAGGAGGGGATTGTATGGGGTATTATCTTAAAGCGCCCATGCCGGAGGCGCAAGTCGCGAAAATGCAAAATTTGGCTCAAACCCTGCGGGACGACCCGGTCAAGGGCAAGCACACGGACGAAATGCTGCAAGTGTCCTCCGGGACCATCGGCATCATCCTGGAGCATTTGTTCATCGAACCTTTAAACCGGGTGAACGCCGGAGCGGTATCACGCAAGGCCGCGTCCATGGGCATCAAAACCGGCCTATCCATGTTTACAAAAATTGCACGCAAATCCTTTGCCGGCTTTTCTCCGGACCAGCTTTTGGGCTTCGCCGACTGGCTGGAAGACGGCATCGGGACCGACTAAAGCGCGCACATCCTATTGGCTCAACTTTCGGGATTGGAAGTAGTGATTTGAAATCAATTAGTTATGTGTGCGGCTCAGATCTATCTATATACCAGAGCCCGAGAGTCATGGTCCCTTTCCCCCTGGCGGGGGAAGGACAGGATGGGGGGGAAACTGTCCGGAATGACGTACGATATCACCCCCACCCCAACCCTCCCACGTCAAGGGGGAGGGGGTTTTAGGGACGCCGGCTTTGATGTTTGATGCCTCATAGGCTACTGCAATCTCTTGAATATGTGAAGAAAAATTGATTCCCGAAATTGAACCGCAATTACTTGAATGACGGCAACTTTGTATGAAGCTCACATCTTAATTGAGAGGAAGACATGTCGCATTTTAAAGACAAGGTAGCCATCGTGACCGGGGCGGGCTCCGGCATTGGTAAAGGGTTGGCTCAAGCCCTGGCGGAGCGAGGAGCGAAAGTGGTTGCCAGCGACGTGAATGCGGAACGCATCGCTCAGGTGAAAAAGGAATTTTCGGCCAAGGGTTGGGAGTGCGATTCCCTCGCTCTGGACGTACGGGACGCCCGAGCCGTGAAGGACATGGTGGATTCCGCCGTGGAAAAATTCGGCCGCCTGGATTTCCTGTTCAATAACGCGGGCATAGCCATCGGCGGCGAGGCCAAGGACTGCGAACTGGAGGACTGGCAAAACGTTCTGGACATCAACCTCTACGGCGTGGTGAACGGCGTGGCCGCGGCCTATCCCATGATGGTGGAGCAGGGCTTCGGGCATATCGTCAACACGGCCTCCGTGGAAGGGCTGTGCCCTTTTCCCGGCACGGCTTCCTACGTGGCCAGCAAATACGGCGTGGTGGGCCTTTCCCATTCCCTGCGCCTGGAAGGCGCCGCACGGGGCGTGAAAGTCAGCGTTATTTGCCCCGGCTATATAAAAACCGCCATCTTTGACGACTCCAAACTCGTGGGGATGACCGAATACGAATTGGGCAAGGTCAGGCCGCCCGAATGGATCGGCATTACGTCGGAGCAATGCGCAGAAATCGTCCTTAAAGGCGTGGAAAAAAACAAAGCCACCATTGTGGTGACCAAATTCGCCAAGATTTTGGCCGCAATCAACCGGATTTCACCCACGCTCATGCAATGGATGATGATCCGCAGCTTTAAGGACGCTTTGAAAAAAAGGGCGAGGGAAGAACTAAAACGACAACAAGCCTAAGGGGGGAGGCCTGTCCATGTGGAATGACGCAACCGCACCATATTCCAAATTTGAATCCTGGTTTTACAACGCCTTCATCGCGCAAGGCATGCTTCCTTTTATGGATCGCGTGCAGGCCGACTTGAATCTCGAAGCGCCGGAAAAAGGCTCCTTGCTGGACGTAGGCTGCGGGGGAGGGCATATCCTGGAACGCCTGGCCGAAAAATTCCCCCAATTGACCTTGGCCGGGGTGGATCTTTCCGAAGAACAGGTGGCGCGGGCTAACGAGCGTTTGCGCCCTTACGTCAGCCGCACCCAGATCCGCCAGGGATCGGCACTCAACCTGCCTTATCCCCCGGACAAGTTCGACGTCATATTAAGCACAGGCTCCATCAAACACTGGCCGGACAAGGTCCTGGGCCTGTCCGAGTGCCTTCGGGTGCTAAAGCCTGGAGGCAGGCTGCTGATCATGGAGGCGGACCGGGGCTGCCGCCACAAGGACGTGGACAATTTATTCCTGCACACGAAAATTCCCGCCCTGTTAAGGCCGATTTTCAGATCCTTTTTCCTGCTGAAAGTGTCGGGCCCGTCCCTGGATTTGGACGACGTGCGCGACCTCGCCGCCCAGGCCCCGTTAAAAGATTGGTCCGTCTCCCGCATTAAAGACATGCCCGCCTGGGTCCTTGACGGGATGAAATAACAGTTTCGCAACACATAAAAAAAGGGGTCAAGTCTACGCTTGACGTTTGAGAATGTTTGGCCGGAAGTTAAACGAGTTTTTTGGGGCGCCGGCGGAGTGTGGCTTGTCGGGTCGCTCCGCAAGCGGCGAATGTGCATTTGAATGGCAGGACGCTGCTCCGCCGAATCTGACCTAAAAATTTGGGGCGTCAGCGCGCAGCGACCCGACATGCCTCACAGGCGCAGGCTGGTTCAACTTAGGGCGTATTTAAGGGCCGCTTCGGCGTGAATGATCGCCGTGTCCAAAAGCGGTATGGACAGGTCCTCCTGCTTAACCAGCAAGGGAATTTCCGTGCAACCCAGGATGACGCCCTGGGCGCCCTTTGCGACTAAGTCTTCCATTATCTCAAGATATATTTTCTTGGATTCTTCCAAAAAGCGGCCTCTTACCAACTCTTCAACAATGATTTTGTGTATGATTTCCTGCTGCAACGGATTCGGCGCCACGGTCTCCAGCCCAAAACGCGAAAGCCTGTTTTGATAAAAGCCGTCGCTCATTGTGTACCGCGTGCCAAGGAGGCCCAGCTTGTTCAGTCCTAATTCTTTGGCTTTGCCCGCCGTTTCGTCGATGATGTTGATCAATGGAAGGCCGGCTTTTTCCGCAACCAGGTCGAACACCTTGTGCATGGTGTTTGTGGCGATGAGGCCGAATTCGGCGCCGGCGCTTTTCAGTTTTTGGAATGAGGCGGCCAAGTCGTCGGCGATAAGATCCCATCTGCCGTCGCTTCTCCAGGCGTGATATTTTTTCAGATTTACAGAATAAATAATGATTTCAGGATAATCGTAGCCGTCGAATCGTTCGGCATAGGTTCTTGTAATGTACAAATAATAGCTTACCGTGGATTCCGGGCTTAACCCGCCGACGATTCCGATTTTTTGCTTCATTGCCTTTAATTCCATCCCGTGCCGTCGCCCAAAATCCAATAACCAATTCGATGGGCATTTTTTGAATAACTCCAGGGAATTATCCCTATCAGAATTCTATAGGAGTGACAAATGTTTTAGGCGGGGGGCGGGGCATTTCGCTAATACGCTGGCGTCTCAAATCATGTCGGGTTGCTCCGCACGAGAATTCGGAATTTCATATCATTCCCGGCAGGTCAGATTACTCCAAATTTTAACAAAATTCCTGGAAGGCTCCGCTTAACCCGACCTGCATAACTCATTAGAATATTGTTGGATTTTGTAGGTAGGGTTATTTGGAACGAGGAAATTGCATTGGATAGCCAAGACGCTGTTCTACCGCATCTGATTTAAAAACTTAGAGGGTAAGCGCGCAGCGACCGACATTTTTGCGATCATGCAACGGGTAACCCAGGCAGCAAACAACGCTGCCCGGGCTATCCAACAAAGGTGTACAAGGATGCGGCCGACGCATTATTCCTGCACCCTAAAGAGTGCAAGGCAGGCACAGGGGCCTGCCGCTACACTCCTTATTGGCGTTTCGTCCTGGTTATGGTCCTGTCTCGTTTTTTGCAGCCATATGAATCAGGCGCCTTTTTCCAATTCCGCAATGCGTTCCTTCTGGATGGCTTTCAGCTTGATCCAGAGTTCGTCCACCTGGGCTTGCGTTTTTTCCAGGCCTTCGGAGTTGTCCACCAGAAGGTCGCAATATCCCTTTTTGTCGTCCACGTCCATCTGGGCGTTGATAATGCTTTGGGCAAGCTCTTCGCTGTTCCCGTCCCGCTCTATGAGGCGTTTCAACTGCGTATCCCTGGGAGCGTATACCATAAGCAGGTTATGGAACATGCCCTGCATGTTGATTTCGATCAACAGGGGGATGACCACCTGGATGATGGCTTCCGGGTCCTGTGCCGTGTACTCCTCCACCAGCCTGAAGAACTCCTCGCCGATGCGGGGATGAGTGAAGCCTTCCAGCCTTTTGCGCTTCTCCATATCCGAGAACACGATTTCCCGCAGCTTGTCCCGGTCCAGGGTTTTATCCTCCTGCAGGACCTGTTCGCCGAAATAAGCCACGATGTCGTTGTATCCCTGGGTGCCTGGCTCCACAACCACCCGGCTCAGGACGTCAAAGTCTATGGTGAAGGCGCCTTTTTCCTCCAGCATTTTGGCTACCGTTGATTTGCCGGTGGCGATGCTGCCGGTGACTCCCAAAAGGAGGCGGCGTTTATTGCCCCGGAGAGCCGCGACCATGGCTTCCGCGCCGTAGGCGGCCGGAAAGGCGGCCGTGACGTCCGCTTCGGCGCCCGCGTAGCTGATGGGATACCGGATGCCCCGTTTATACAGGGATTCCAGGCCGGCCAGGGCTTTGTCCATGAGCCCTACGGGCAGGGCCATGACCAGTTCGTCGTCCTGGGCGTGTCCGTACCGGCGTTCCCCGTAGCAGGGGATGGTCAGCGACGGCTTGCCCGTGTTGTAGCAGCGGGCGATGGCGTCGGAGCAGGAGCTTTCTCCCACGCAGAAAAACTGCATGACCTCGTAGTCTTCAAACTGGAGCGCGTTGATCAGGAGCATCATTTGGGCCGGATTGGCGTAAATGAGCACGATGTCCGGTTCAAAGGGATTGTAAACCAGGGGCGCCATGATCACGGCTTCGTATTTCCCCGTGGGAATGCGCGGGATGCCGTTTTCGTATTTTTTGCCGTCCGCCCGGGATTTTGCCCAGACGATGCTGCGGAAGGTGCCGTCGGTCATGAATTCGGGCAGTTTCGCCAGGCCGATGATGGAGGGGCACATGACCGAGATGAACTCCTCCGCCGTGGCGCCCACGGTCCAGTCGAAATTGCGCACCAGGCTGGTGAGCTGGCACATGGTGGCTTTATGGCTCAACCTGCGCATGAAGGGGACTTTGTCGATATCCTCCTTGTTTTCCAGCATTTTAAACGCGACGGGAAAGGACTTGAGGCGCATAAGCAATTCCATGCGCCGGATTACGGGCTCCCAATTTCTTGCAGCTTTCAGATCGTTAGTTTCCATTGCAGGTCTCCTAATCCCGAAACCGGACCGGACGATAGCTTCCTGCATGCAGGGCTTGCACCAAGTCGGCCTCGCTGTTTATATTTACCGTGAATTCCGTGGCGTAGCAGCCGATGGTTCCCATCTCGTGGCAGTCGCTGCCGCCCGTGCCGGGCAGGCTGAGGGCGTCGGCCACTTTGGCTGCAAAACCGTTCTCATCAGGCGTTACCTTGCCGTTCAATACTTCAATGGCGTCCACGTGCTTGAACATTTCCCTTTGGGCGGCCTGCTCCACGCTCAGCCCCATTTGTTCGGCGCCGGTGATCAGAAAGCCCCGGAAAGGGTGGGCCATGACCATGAATCCTTCAGCCTCAATTACTTCGGCCCGCAAATCCGCAATCCTGATCACCCCTTTTATGTCGCGTTCCAGGCCGTAGACGAGAACGTCGCCCTGGTCGGTGATGACTTCGTTGCCCCGAAGGAGCAGGAAGCCGTGTTTGTCCCTTAAACGCTTTATATCATCCGATGTCCAAACATAGTTGTGATCCGTTACCACCATGCCGTGTACGCCAAGCTCCTTGGCTTCCCGGATAATCTCGTCAATAGGGGCCGAGGCGCAAGGGGAGGCCGGGGCCGTATGGACGTGCAGGTCGATGACCATGCCTCCGCTTGGACGGGGCGCGTCCGCAAGGGGCGGCGTTTCCGGAGCGGGCTGGGGCGGCGCAGGAGCCTTCACTTGAATGGATTGGGCGGCAGCCTTGGGCGGCGCCTGGTCCGGGCGCCACTCCGCAATAAAGGCTTCCAGGCTGAGCCCCGGGTCCAGGGCTGCGGCTTCCTGATATTCAATGGCCATTTTGGCGTTTTTTGCGGCGTGCCCCATTTCTATTAGCAGATTGGCGAAATGGCGGCAAGCGCCCCGGCCGATCACCTTGGCGACCTGGGTCCTGAATCCCGGCTCCAGACGCATGCCCACGGCGGGCTGAAGCATGTCCAAAGCCCGGGGGCATTCCGGGGTGGTGTACCTGTGCCACTTGCCGGTGATGGATAGAATTTCCAGGGCGCTCTGGCTGAACACCGCCGTCATTTCCACGCCGTACAGGTCGTCGTCCAACACGCCGAACACAGTCAGTTCATCGGGCGCGGTGCGATCCACGCTCATGGTTTTGTTGCGTAAATACTTTAGCATCGCTCTTCTCCTCCTACCCTTCGTCCAGGGCGCCCCGGACCATGGAGGATTCCGGAGCGTACGCCGCGCATCGGCCAATAAGCCGGGTGTTGGCCTTGGCCATGCTTTGGAAGATTTCCGCAGGCAGGTCGTCTTCGTTGGGGGCCATGGCCGCCATTTCCTTGGTGGAGCTTAAAATCACTCCGTGGCAGGCCTCCTCCACCATGAACAAAAGTTGACTGTCGGCCGCCTCCTCGCCCACAAGACCCTTGAAAATCTTCGCCATGCCGGGGCCCACGCGGATTCCGGCCAGTTGGGGCAGCAGGGGGATTGTGCGATGCTCCGCCGGATCGTAACAGCGCTCGATAGCGCCTTCCACCTTCTTGATTTCCATGTCCGGCAATTGCACTTCCACGGTGACGCGCATTTCACAAAACATGTCGTTCAAACGGCAAACGGTGCGCAACAGATTGCCCCCGGCCGCTTCCACGCTGGTGCATCGCGACCGGGAAAACTTGAATCGTTTGGGATTGGCCATATAGCTTTTCTTCCTTTCACCTTCTTCTATGGGGTCAAGTCTACGTTTGACGTTTGAGCGCGAATTTCAGTCTCAAACGTCAAACGTAGACTTGACCCCATTTCGTTTTCCCCGATCAACCTAAATATTTATCCAGGTTCTTTTTCAGTTCCTTTTTCACCACCTTGCCGATGAGCGAACGGGGCACGTCGTCGGTCACGATGAATTTTCTGGGCCGTTTGTAGTCGGCGAGGTGCTTTTTGCAATGGGCTTTCAGCGCCTCTATGTCCAGGTCCACGCCGGGTTCGGGAATCACAAAGGCCACGCCGATCTCCCCCCAGACCTCGTCGGGAGTTTCCATGACGGCGGATGTGTTGACCCCCGGATAGGCGTTGAGAAAAGCCTCGATTTCCTGGGGATACACGTTGTAGCCGCCGCTGATGTACATTTCCTTGATGCGGCCCATGAAAATCAGGTATCCCTGGTCGTCCAGCCTGCCCAGGTCGCCGGTGGCCATCCATCCGTCGCCCATGAAGACGTTTTTGTCGTCCTCCGGGTCCATGTAGCCGTTGATGACGCTGTCTCCGCGCACGAACATCTCCCCCACTTCGCCCACGGGCAGGTCGGCGCCGTGAAGGTCCACGATTTTCATTTCAAAGCCGGGAGCGGGCTTGCCCTCGGTTTTTTCGGCGCGTTCCGGCGGATCGTCAGGCGTGGTGAAGGTGAAGAAACCCGCGGTTTCGCTCATGCCAAAGGAGGCCACAATACTGCCGTTGGGAAAGGCCTGGGAAACCTGCTGGACCAATTCCTGGGAGGACGGCTCTCCGGAGAGCACAGCCAGGCGAACCGAGGACAGGTCGTGGGCGGTCACGTCGGCGTTTTTGAAGATCAGCCGATACATAGTGGGCACGCCGCCAAAGTAGGAAATTCCGTATTTTTCAATGGCCGCCAGGGTCTCCATGGGGTCGAACTTGGGCATGAGAATTCCGGTGGCGCCGGCGTAAAACTGGGCGGCCAAAAGATCATGGGTTCCGGCCACGTGGCTGGTGGGCATGTTGCACAAAACCTTGTCCGTGTGCAGGATGCCCCACATGTCCGTGGTGGCCTTGGATATGGCCCAGGAGTTTTTGTGGCTGATGACCGCGCCCTTGGGCCTGCCCGTGGTGCCGCTGGTAAAGATGATGATGTACGGGTCTTCGTCCGCCGGGTGGAATTCCTCCGGGACGGGCTTGGCGTCCCCCTCCAGAAGTTTTTCGTAGGGCAGGGCGCCGGGTTTGTCCAGGACTCCCATATAGTAGAAAATCCGTTCAAATTCATACAAGGAGGCTAATTGCTCCACTTCGGCCTTGATTTCCTCCGGAAAGGCCAAAGTCGCCAGGATTCTCGGCTTGGTGCGTTCGCACAGGGCCTGCATCTCTCCCGCCTTGAACCGGGGATCCAAAGGAACCACCACCATTCCGATGCGGCCGGCGGCCATAAACAAGGTGGAAAAGGCCGGAGACTGAGGAAGCAGGGTGGCGATTTTGTCGCCGGGCTTCATGCCCATGTTGAGAAGCGCGTTGGCCGCCTGGTCGATTTGGCGGTCGAATTCCCCATAGGTTACGGGCTGCTCGAAAAAATAATAGGCGATATGGTCGGGCCGCTCCTGGGCGTGCTGTTTGATGATATTGGGAAAAGGTCCGGTCATGAGTCTATCCCTCCTTAGCTCGCAGGTTATTGGGAATCGCGTTCGCGCAGCATGCGGCGCAGCAGCTTTCCGCTTTGATTCTTGGGCAGTTCGTCAATGAATTCCACCATCTTGGGCGCCTTGTAAGCGGCCATTTTTTCCTTGCAAAAATCCAGGATGTCCTGCTCGCTCGCCTGGACGTTGGGCTTGGGCACGATAAAGGCCTTGACGGTTTCGCCCCGGTAGTCGTCGGGAACGCCGATCACGGCCGCTTCCAGGACGGCTGGGTGCTGGTAGAGATAGTTTTCCACCTCCGCCGGAGCGATGTTGTAGCCGGAAGCCACAATCAGGTCCTTGATGCGCTCCACAAAAAAGAGGAACCCGTCCTCGTCCATGTACCCCGCGTCCCCCGTGTACCACCAGCCGTCCGACGTGAAGAGCTTGTCCGTCTCCTCCTGGTTTTGCCAGTACCCTTGGACAATGCCCTCGCCCCGCAGGACGAATTCCCCGACAACGCCCCGGGGTACGATCTTTCCGTTTTCGTCCACCACCTTGACCTCGCCGGTGCATACGCCCAGGGCGCCGCAGCCCGGCTTCTTTTTGTTCACCATCTCCACTATGCCGGGGCCGCAGGCCGTGGATTCGGTGCAGCCGTATCCGGCGTAAAGATAGGTTCCCACTTTCTGCTGCCATTCATCCTGCAAGGCAGGCGGCACCGGCGCTCCGCTGGCCAGGGTGTGCTTCAGGCTGGAAAGGTCGAACTTGGCAAAGGACGGATGGTTCAGCAGGCCGATATAGGCCGTGGGCGGAGCAAATCCGAAGGTCAGCTTGAAACGCTGGATCAGGTCCAGCATGTCTTCCGGATCGAACATGGGGATGGCCGCGCAGGTCGCCTTGGCCATGACCGCCGGAAAAAGAATCAGGGTCTGGCCGGCCACATGAAAGAGCGGAAACAGCATATAAAGCCGGTCCGTATCGTCCATGTCGATGAGATCCACCAATAGCCCGGCGGCGTGATTGTAATTGCAATGGGTGATCATGGCGCCTTTGGGAAAGCCCGTGGTGCCCGACGTATACAACAGGCAGGCCAGATCGTTTTCCGGGTCGATTTCCGGCAGGGGAACCGGACCCTGGTCCGAGGCAATGATCTCCATGAAATCCACCGCGCCATCCACCTCCTGCTTGGGCATGGCCAACAAGGGCGGAACCTTGGCCGTGGGCTCGCTGAAATCCGTTGCATGCACGGTCGCCGCCGCGAGCATGCCCAAATCCTTTGCAACCGGCAGGACCATGGGCGCCAATATGTCCAGGCAGAAAATCGCCTTGGCCCCGGATTGTTCGCAGATATACCGGATTTCCTGGTCCTTGAGCATGACGTTAAAAGGCACCATGGTGCAGCCCGCCTTTAGGATGCCGTAAATGACCATGACATGCTGCGTGCAATTGGGAAGCATGGTGGCGACTTTATCGCCTTTGCCCAGGCCCAGAGATGCCAGCCAGGCCGCAATGCGGTCGCTGCACTGGTCCAACTCCTTATAGGACGTGGTTTTGTGCAGGAAAATCAAAGCGTCCTTTTCGGGCTGCTCCCTGGCTGCCTGGCGCAGGAAATCAAAAACCGGGGTTTTAGCGGTATCCTTCGGGGGAACGGCGCCCCAAGAGGGGTCGAATTTTTGGTGAGATAATGCTTCGGCCATTGTAACCTCCTGGCGAAAAAAAGTGCGGTGCTCCGGGGGAAAGTAAAACGATGTTTTATCTATGGCGAATGTAAAACAATGTTTTCTCTTCTGTCAATAAAAAAATACTGCACACCCCGCTGGATTAAGAGGCGCTCTATATGCAAATATCTAAAATAAAAAGATAAAAAAGGACTATGGCTGCGAGGGTGCGGAAATGGTCTTCCAAAACAGGGGAAAAAAGAACTGCATGGCCTCCACCAGCTTCCATTGCTGGCCCCGGTAATACCAGATGGTGACTTCGCGCTGCATGTGCATGAAGTAAAGGCCGGTGATCTGGGCGTCGTCCACGTTGGGGTCCAGGTCGCCCCTTTCCCTGCCCACTTTGATGATTTGGCGCAGCAGTTCATGGATGTCGTACCGGGCGTAGGATTCCCGTTGCATCCAGGTCCGGGTGGGGACCGTGATGAAAAAGGTGATGGCCAGTTCCGGGTTCCGGTCGTAATAATCCAGGGCCACCCAAAAAGCCTTGTAAAACCGGTCTTTTGTATCTTTTACGCCCTGGCCGTGCATGGCCGTGAGGATTTTAAGCTCCCCGATTTTTTCTTCCAGAACGTCCAGGAGCAAATCTTCTTTGGAGTGAAAATACTTGTACATGGTTCGGGTGCTGACGCCCGAGGCATGGCTGATTTTTCGGATGTTAACTTGGTGAAAGTCGTTTTGGGCGAAAAAGTTCAGGACAATGGGGTACAGGCGGTCTTTGATTTTTTGCGGAACCGGGGGTTTTTTTTCGTCCTGCTTTTCTGGGGCCATGGTTATTTTCCGGCTAATGGGTTTACGCTTAAGTAAAACATTGTTTTTTATAATAGAGGCCTCAAAGCCCAGTGTCAAGGCAAATTCCGCTTGGCTTTTTCGTCGCAGACAGACATATGGGGCGGCGGCCTCTATGAACCTGTCCAACAAGCCGAACAGGAGGGTCAGGGAATCGAAGGGAGGGATTATTTTTGTGTATGGGAAGGCAAAAAGTTTTTGAGAAAGCCTACAAGCGCTGTTAACTCTTCACACTCATCCAGGTTGTCAGGAATCCATTTTTGATCTTCTATGGAAGCGTTCAAAGGCTTCCCCGGCTTCAACAATGCCGCGGCGGCGGACAAACGGGCTTTTAGGGGGCCGCTTGGCTTACGAAACTCCTTAAAGTCTTTTCCCTCTGGCGCTCCTTCTTTTTCACGCCATGATTGCACATATTGTTCCGCGTGCTTTGACAACTCAGGAAAGCGCAACTCAGAAAGAGGCATCAGCACATCCTCTATAGTCCCTTGCCTCCCGTCTCCAGGAAAGGAAAATATTCCGGAGCGCAACTCATCTGCATTGGCGACCTCCTCCAGATTGGCAGGTACGGGATACCCTGCTTCTCTTATCATCGGGGCAAATTCAGCAAATCTTTCCTTTGGAGTTTTGTCATCCGCATCCAAGATGATCGCCAAGGAGTCGGGCTTCCACTTCAAACGCAGAAAGGCCTCCATGTCCGCTTCCAAAGTTTCCCTGACTTTCGAGAGGCCTTGGGCGTTTCGAATTGCAATCAGTTTTGCGTCGCAATGAAGAATCGCCGGGGCTGGTACAGCTTTACGTTCTATGTTGTCATCCACGGGCCACTTAAACTGGTTGAGCCAGTTTTGAGCCGGTTCAGGGAGATTGCTTTTTTTACGGACGATGCCATACCCAAATGCCTTAAGGATTTGAGCCAGGAACACGACATCCAAAACGCCTTCGGCGATCATGTAGGAATATCCGCTCATCGCAAATCCAGCCCCGACTCTCGCAACCTGATCAATTTATCCTGGGCGTAACGCCTGATTAAATGCTCCTGATCATTTTTTTGTAAATAAAACAATACGGCGTCATCCGTTTTGTCTTTTACAACGGAAATAACGGCGTCAATGGCCTCCAAACTATGGGTGGTGGCAATGATTTGCACATTGGCGGTGCGTGCAGCGTTTAGCATCCAGCCCAGAATACTTGGCATGATGGCAGGGTGGATTCCAGCTTCCAGTTCGTCAATCAGGAGCACGCCTTCATTTGCTCTTGTTAAAGCCAAAGCCAAGGCGGCGGAGCGCCGCATTCCGTCTCCAAAGGAAGAGAGATCCACAATGCCCCGCTCCTTATGGCTGACTTTCACGCTGCTGCGGCCGTTGCTCACACTGACGTCCAAGTCCGTAACGGAGTCATCAAAATATTGAAGCAGTTCAACCGCCATGCCCTTTTTGCCGGAGTCAACCGCCTTGCTCAAGTGCTCCACCAAGGTTTTAATGGAGCGGTGCGTGGCGGAAGTAATCGTGAAGCAGCGATAAGAAACCACCCCCTCACTCCTATGGATCGTGGCAAAAGCGGATTTTCGAAAGGCCAAAGTTTCCCTCATGTTGTCCACCTTGCATTCCACATTCAGTGCTATTATCGGCAAATCCTCATCGTCCAAGTCGGTGCTTGCATGCCCACGAGCGCTGAAATTGCGATCTTCATCGCCAATTGTCGCTTTGAGTTCGATATGTTGCGTTTGTACAGGTCCTTCTTCAACATCCAGCGGTTCTTTGGACGGAAACATGGACCACACGCCATCCACAACCGCTAAATCAGAATCTCTTTGCCTGGCGACATTAAACCACTGGGAAAGGTCGAAAGGACGCAGCAAAAGAGCCGCCGCCTCAAGAACGCTGCTTTTGCCGGCATTGTTATCGCCCACAATGACGCTAAAAGGCGGTAAGTCATCCAGACGCACATTCTTCATGCCTCGAAAAGCGCCAATGTCCAGATTTTTTAAAAGCATGGATATTTCTCCGGTTGTCTTTATGGAAAATAGTATAACATGCTGAAAACAAATTTTAAAATAAAATCGCAGTTAAATTGGCGATTGGGCAAGGCGGCAGAGAAAGCGCATTTTTAACAGAATGCAGATTGAAAGGCCCTTGTCTATAGCAAGGCTTTTAGACAAGGGCTTGCGGACGCATCCCATTTTACGGTTCATATTCCAATATATCGCCGGGCTGACAATCCAAATGCAGGCAAATGGCCTCCAGGGTGGAAAAACGGATGGCTTTGGCCCGTCCCGTTTTTAGGATTGACAGGTTTTGCGGCGTGATGCCCACCGCCTCGGCCAGGTCCTTGGATGCCATTTTGCGCTTGGCCAGCATGACGTCAAGATTTACTATGATTGGCATAATGCACTCCCTTCCATGCTGGCTTTTATATGGTGAGAGATTGCTCCTCCTGAATCTTCCGGCCCTCATCCATGATCCAGGCCACCACGATTACCATCACTCCAATGATCAGGGCCGTAAAGTTGGCGTCACTGAATCCAACCTGAAGAACCCGTTGCCCGGGAGGGTTGGGCAGGGTCAGGGCCACGCTGGTCATGGCCTGCACCACAGGGTTAAGCGCCTGCTTCACCAGCAATGCAATCCCCAACACGCGGATGCACCTAACATTGCCGGCGCCGAAAATGATCCCTTGGGCGTAGAGTCCGAAAAGCATCCTAAGCCGGTTCAGCACGTACAGGCCCACGCACAGCGCTGGCAGGGACGCCGCAAAACCCAGGAGCCTGGACCAACCGGGCACAGGCAGTTGAAAGGGAACGCCCGCACAAGCCAAACCCTGAAAGGCGCCCAATCCGTCAAACTGCATCAGGTGATTGAAAAACAGCCAAAATAACCCGTACAAAAAGGGAACGGCCGCCAGTAAAACCAAAAACAAGCCGCTTAGCGCGCGGCTGACGCGAACGATTTTTTCCAAAATACACGCCTCCTTCGTGGCTGTTAGTAAAAAATTAAGGCTGGGCCTTTTCGCCATGGCAGGGTGATTATCAGTAAAAAATTATCGTTTGTCAATAATTTATTAATAAAAAACGGACGAAGTGAATGCTGAAGGCAACAGATGGAAGTCCCCCCAATAAAGAAACTGACTGCAAAGGGTTTCCTTCCTCAAGGGCGTGGCTTGGGTTTTTTCAGGCTACCCCACGGAAGTGAGGCTAACCGGCGGCCTGGAACGGCCCTCTTGAAAGCGGGATGATGCAGGCTGTTTTTCAACGCTTCCATTTTTGGATGTTTTTGAAGCCGCCTGATAGATCTGGGGGGGGACGTCTTTGGCCAAAGCCTGATAGGTCCTGGCATAAAGATTCTGCTTGTCCTGATCCGTGTCCTGAAACTTGTCCTTGATGACCAGAATTTCATCCAGGGTGGTGAAGAACGCGTCCGTCACCTCCGGCGAAAAATGATTTCCTCTTCCTTCCTGGATGATCCGAATGGCCTCGATGCCTGAAAACGCCCTCTTGTAGGGCCGTTCCGAGGTCAGTGCGTCAAACACGTCCGCAATGGCGGCTATTTGGCCGGCAATGGGGATTTGCCTGCCCTTAAGGCCTTGGGGGTATCCGGATCCGTCCCATTTTTCGTGATGGGTCAAAGCGATCATTTCGGCCATGCGGATGAAGCCGCTTTGGGCGCCGGAAAGAATGCTGGCGCCGATCTGCGGATGCCTTTTCATGATTTTCCATTCTTTGTCGGTCAAGGGCCCGGGCTTGAGCAGAATGCAGTCGGGGATGCCGATTTTACCGATGTCGTGCATGGGCGCGGAATACAGGATGGACTCCTGCACTCTTTTGTTGAATCCCATGGTTTTGGCGATGGCCGCCGCATAATGGCTCATACGGCGAATATGGGCGCCGGTCTCATTATCCCGGAATTCCGACGCCGCGGACAGCTTCACGATAGTTTCCAAAGAGGCGGTTTTCAATTGCCAGGTCTGCTGCTCGACCTTTTTTTCCAGGTTGCTTTGATAATCCGCCAGCCTGCCGTGCATTCTTTTCAACTTTAAATGCAGCCGCACCCGAGCCAGGATCACTTCCTTATGCTCGGTCTTGGACAAGAAGTCGTCCACGCCCATTTCCAGGGCTTTGGCGTGGTTCTCCACCGTATCCCGGCCTGTAAACAGGATGATGGGAATGAGGAACGCCTGCGGTTGCTCCTTGATTTGCCTGGCAACCTCAAAACCATCCATGCCCGGCATGGATAAGTCCAGGATCACAAGGTCGATGCCGCCCTGGGCGACTATTCCCAATGCCTCTTCCCCTGAATAGACGGAGAGGAGGCGGTAGCCTTCCCGCTCAAGAATATGCTGCATCAAACGATGAATGGCAGGTTCATCGTCGACAAGCAGAATGTTGGCTTTGGATTGCTGCATGAAATCCGTCTCCGATTATGACGTTCACTTCGGCCTGACAGGCCCTGTCAACGCTGACATCCAATAGATTATCTGAGCAACTATTTGAAATGCCGTGTTTTTGGTTTTGCCGGGAGCAGCCTGCATCCCCGGGCTATTTCGCCTGTGCATCACACTGGCGGCGGCGCAAGGGCGCCTTCCTGACTATTATTAATAATCGGCAGCAAAGGATTAAATCTTGACTATAAAGGAAAGGCTGTTCAGGCGATTCCAAAGGGGAGGAGTCTAATATTTTGTTTTTGATTATTATTTTGATGAGAAACGTTTTTTCGGCTTTCCCGGGGCGCAAGCGGCTTAACCCGTCTTTTGGGGGATGGGAGCGTTCCTGGGCGGCGCCCATTTGCGGCCGTCGTAGCTCCACTTGTCGGGGAGGCCCCTCTGGCTGCGCACCACGGGATTTTCAAGCCATTCCTTCATTTCCTCATAAGCGGCGTGCACCTTGCGGAAAAGAGCTGCGTCGCCTTTGTGGTCGGGGTGGTGGGCCATAACCTGTTTGCGGTAGGCGGACCGCAGGGCCTTTTGAGGGTCCGGGCCGATAACTTCGGATTTTTTCAACTTAAGAACGGACAGATGCCTTTGGCTGACCACCGGATGGGAGGCGTCCTGAGGACGAATCTGCCCCGGTTTGACCATGCTGGTGCGCGCCTGCTCCAATACGCTTTTGGAAGCCTGATGCCTGGACCTCAATTTGTCATGCTCCTTCCACCACAGCCGCCCCAACTGCTCCACAAGGTCTCCCAGGTCGTCCACCGGTTTTTTGCCCGGAGTGCGCTTCCATAGGTAGCTGTACACATGCGGGGCTCCCGAAGCCACCACGTGCAGCATGAGCGTGTCCCGGGTGAACGAAAAGGACGCGTATCTGGTATGCATGGCCCGCAGCAGATTCGCGGCCACTTCCAGGCGCCACAGCAGCTTCTGCCTGCAGGCTCTGGAGCAATATTTTCTCCGCCCCATGTTTTGATCCGTACCGCAGGCCTGGCAGGTATAAACCTTTTTACGGCCTGGAACTGCAGGGAGCATATTTTGGGGGCCGGAGCCCATTTTCACATGACTCATGGCTTCATCCGCGTACAATAAAAACTTACTGCGTTGCTTTGGGTTGCTTTTCCGCCTTTTTCAGGGCGTCGGCGATTTGCAAGTAACGAAGGCCCTTTTCCTTCTGGCCGATTTGCATCAATAAATGCCCCGCATTCCGGTTCGCCCGGGTCCAGCCGGGGGCTAATACGGCGCACTTTTCAAAGGCCGTGGCCGCTTTTTCAAAATCCCGGGCCTTGAACGCGGCCACGCCCAGATTCATCCAGATCTGGGGATTTTGGTCGTCCAGCTCCGCAGCCTTTGTAAAGGCTTCCACGGCTTCCGGAATTTTTCCCGTATTCATCTGCACGTTGCCGATGTTATTATGGACTTTGGCATAGTCGGGTTTGATTTGCAGCACCTTGTTGTAAACCTCCAGGGCTTTCTCGTTTTCTCCCATGGTCCCGTAGGCCACGCCCAGATTCAGCAAGGCGTTCATATGATAGGGATAGGCCTGAACGACCTTTTCCAGTTCGGGCGCCGCCTTTTCCGGCATTTGTTTTTCCAGGTACGCCCTGCCTAAATACGAACGCACCTTTACCCTGTATGGATCGGCCGCCAATACCTGGTTGCCTTTTGAGATGACCAGGTTCCAGTTTCCTGCGGACTCGCCCACATCCAGCCATTTGTACTGCTCATCCGCTTTCATGGCCCGGCTTCCCGCCCAGCCGGCGGCTATCAACAGCCCGGTGAATGCAACGCCGCAAATCAGCCAGACCGGGGCGGGCGGCGCCACTATGCGAGGAGGCTTTTCCTCATATTTGGGATCCCAGCGCGCCAGCATCGCCAGATAAAGGCTTACGACCAATAAAGGGGCCATCCTTTGAAACGGAAAGGACGCCGCAGCGTTTAAGCTAATGCCGGCCAGGCAGGCTGCAAGGGCGATCACGAGAAATTTTTCTTCCCCGTTTTCCTTCCTGAAAAGCCTGAGCAGGATTAAAAACGCTGAAACGCCGAGCCACAGGACCATGATAAGCCCGGGCAGGCCCAACTCCGCCGCAATCTGCAGGTAGTCGTTATGCACATTGGATAGTTGGGACTCCTCCGAAAACGCCCCTTCCACCTTCGCCCTCCGGGAGTAAATGGGGTAAAGCACCTTGTGGGAGCCCATCCCGACCCCAAGCAGGGGGTGGTCCTTGATCATCGCCAGGGTATTTGCCCAAATGTCCAGGCGCAATCTTTTGGAGGCGTCATACTTCCGGGGCGCCGCCGGAGAATCTTGCTTTTTATCCGCCGGAGCCTGCGTTTCGGGGCTCGTCCCGGGACTCTCCAAATCTGATTGACTGAGCGCCGAAACTCTCTGGAAAACCTTGCCGAATTGCCATTCAAAGCCCTTGGGCCCGCAATTGAACAAAACCAGAAAAAGCGCCAGGCACACGGCAAGGGAGATCATTTTTCCCCGATTCATGCCTATGGCGCCTGATTTGACTTTGTAAACAAGCAGCAGCGCCGCGAATACGGCGATTTGCAGAAGCAGGCAAAGCCAACCCGTTCTGTTGGAGGTGTAAAACAGATAATTCAGCATGCAGGTTGTACAGACAAGGAACGCAGCGGCCGGCCAGCCCCTTTTTTCCTGTAAAAAAAAGCCGACGCCCAGGGGCAGGGTCAAGACGATGAAGTGGACCGCCATGTTCCGGTTGGTGAAGGTGGAGGCGGGAGGCTCCGCCTGCTTGACGCCGAACCAGTTTTCCCCGCCCATATGCTGCAGGACGTCTCCTCCCAGATGTTGCAGTATGCCTAGCAGGGCAACGGCCGTTCCGGATAAAAAGAGCCCTTTCAGCAACAAAAGCCGCCGTTCCCTGGAATCCGGAACATTGAATGCCGCCGAGAAAAAAAACAGGCACGCAACCCAGGGAAGCCAGATTGTAACAGCCTCATAGGCGTTCGCCGCCCAGAAGATGCTAAGGCCGCCCCACAGGGTCAGAGCCGCCAGGGGAAAAAAAACCGTGGGGGGCGCAACGGCGCTTTTGGGGGAAAAGTAGCTTTTCAGGCAAAAGACGGCGCTTAACAGCAAGGCGCCGATAATGAAGAAAACCGTCTGAGGCAGGTTGGTCTGGTCGTATAAAGCAGGCCGGACGGCGAACGGCGTCAGCGCAACGATTGCAAAAAGAATCATGGTTGACGCTTTATCCAGGATGCGGGCCAGCTCCGACGGCGAAGCCGCCCCTTCGCCGGCGCCCGCTGCAATTTCCCGTTCTATTTCCTTGACCGGAGCTCCCAGGTGGGAGGCCATTTTGGAGACGGACATATGGCCGTGATTGCGGGCTATGAACTTCCTTTGTTTATTGGAAAGCGTCACAAGACATTCCCCTGTTTGGTTATGGCCTCCCGTTCAAACGCACCCGTGCGAGTCAAGCGGGGCTGAATAATAGCAGGCTTGAAAAAGTTTTTCAAAACAATGTGGAAGTTTTAACAGAGGACGGCGGCGGGGGCCTCGGTTGTTCGGCGCAGGGGGCGAATTTCCCTTGCGCCGAACCAAGCCGAGCGCGAGGCCTACAGCTCCGGCGGGCCGTCCGGAATCAGGCAGACGAAAAACAGGGGCGTTTCCCCGGAGCAGCGCAGTTGATGCTCCTCCTCGCCGGGGATGAATGCGGCGGCGCCGGCGCGGACGGGAACCCATTCCCCCTCCCTGTATATTTCGCCGAATCCTGCATGGATGAATATCTCGTGCTCCCAGGCGTGGCTGTGCCGGGGCGTGGCCGCGCCTGGCGGCAGTTCAAACAGACGCATGCAGAAATTTTCCGCGCCGTCTTTTTTCCCGACTAAAACGCGCCCCTTGACGCCTTTGGCCGGCTCAGGGAACTCCACAGGGTCGATTTCAGTAAAATGAACTATCTTCATGCTCTACTCCTTCTTGGATGTGTTAACATCTTTGTGCATCAAAGCAGGTTCCGCACCTTCCGGCTCAATCTCCAGCACCTCCGGAGCGCACTCCCCCAGCATGGCTGTCAACACGGGGCAACGCCTGCATTGGGCCATTTTTTCGCCCCAGTCCGAGCACACCTGGCCCCCGCACACGGTCCCGTTGATGAACCAACACAAGGCGCCCGCCTTGAACTCCCAGGCCGGGCATTTGCTTTTCAAATGGCTGGGGCATTTATTGATGGTCCAGCACGCCTTTCTGGGAACCTTGCTTCCCCGGCGGCGGGTTAAAAGAAAATACAGCTGTCTTTCCACGTGGGGCGGGACGTTTCTCCATCCCTGTTCATAGCTGTGCACCGCCTTGACTGAGACGCCTAAAATCTGAGCCATTTCCGTCTGTGTCTTAGCTAAAATGCTGCGGGCGTTGGTGAAGCCTTTGCGGGTCATGAGGCCTGGACTTTCTTTTGGACAATCGGTAAAAAAGTAATTGACACACTGTGTCATCGGTGATAGGCTGTTTCCTACAGTGTGGTAGCTCTCAGTACTGTCATATCAAGTCTGCTCTGTCAACGCAAAGGCGCAGTTTCAAGCACAACCATTTGATTTTTTTATCCTAAAGAATATGTATAGCAGGGTAATCCCGACAGGGCGGCAATCTAAGGCGTTTTATTTAGACCGAACGTTCGAGATAACTCGGGCGCGCTGAAAAAATTCATTGCAAAGGGCTTTTTGTTAAACCCAAATCAGGGAGGGAAGTATGAGCGTTTCAACCATGTCCTACGATGCCATCGTCGTAGGCTCCGGGCCCGGGGGGGCCACGGTCGCCAAGGAGTTGGCGGCAAAGGGCCAAAAGGTCCTGATGATGGATTGGGGCGGAGACGAACCCATTCAAGGCAGCTACCTGCAGGCGGCTGAAATGGGATTGGTCCCCGGAAAAAGTCTCCTGTTCACCTACAAGGGCCTTTCCATGGTGCGGGGCATTACGGCGGGCGGCAGCTCGATTTTGTATTACGCCACGGCCTTTGAGCCTCCTTTGGAAATGCTCCGGGGCTACGGAGTGGATATCGAGGAGGAAGTCCGGCAGGTCAAAGAGGAATTGCCCATTGCCCCTTTAAAGGACAGCCTGATCGGCCCCATGGCCAAACGCATTATGGAGAGCGCCCGGGAATTGGGCTACGACTGGCATCCTTTGAACAAATACGTCTACCAGGACAAGTGCCGGGCCGATTGCGACAAATGCAACCTGGGTTGCCCCTACGGCGCCAAGTGGAGCGCCCGCATGTTTGTGGACGAGTTCAAGACGCACACAAATTGTCGGTTCATCGCCCGGGCCAAGACCCGCAAGGTGCTGGTTGAAAACGGAAAGGCCGTGGGTGTGGAATACTCCGCGGGCGGGCAGACCCAAAAGGCTTACGCTCCGGTGGTGATTCTGGGGGCCGGAGGCATTGGAACGCCCGTGATTCTGCGCGCCAGCGGAATATACGCAGCGGGCTACGATTATTTTTTCGACCCCCTGATCTGCGTCATGGGAACCATCCCTGAAGACCTTGGAGGCAGGGAATTCCCCATGGCCACGGGCGCGCACATGTCGGACGAAGGATACGTCATGACCGACATGACCGTGCCCAAAGTCGCCTATCAGGGCTTTACCGCTCAAGTGGGGCGGGCGCACAAGCTTTTCAGCCACTCCCGCACCTTGCAGATCATGATCAAAGCCAAGGACACCCTGGGCGGAAAGCTCACGGACGCCGGCGGAGTGCGCAAAAAGCTCATCCCCCAGGACGACGCCAAGCTCATGAAAGGCTACGAACGGGCCAAGGAAATCCTCAAGAACACCGGGGCCAAGGATATTTACAAGTCCTGGTGCATCGCAGCCCATCCTGGAGGAACCGCCAAGATCGGGGACATTGTGGATCCCGACCTCAAAACCTTTAAATATGACAATTTGTACGTTTGCGACTGTTCGGTCATCCCCGAGGCATGGGGGCTGCCGCCTTCGTTGACTCTGGTGGCCTTGGGCAAAAGGCTCGCCAGTCATCTTGCGGCCGAACCAAATAATGAGGAAAGGGATTCTCAGGCTCATGCTGCCTAAAACGAGGTTTTCATGCCCAAAATAGTGGACCATGACAAGTACAGGGAAGAGCTTCTGGGGGGGTGTTTTGAACTGTTTTCCGATAAAGGCTATTCCAACGTGACCATGCGCCAGATCGCCAAGCGCCTGGGCATATCCACGGGGGCCTTGTATCATTATTTCCCGACGAAACAATCCATCCTGGACCAGATGTTTCAGTACATGGGCAAAAAGGACGTGGAGGAAGTCACCCAGGCGCCCTCCTTGTCCGGAACGTTTGAAGAGCGCATCAGCCGCTTCCTGGAGTTTTTTCAGGTTAAGGAATCGGCCTTCGGCAAAATGCTGCTTCTTTCCATCGATTTTGTCCGCTGCCACGATACGGCGCAGGCGCGTCAGACCGCCCGCCAGTGGCTGGATTACTACATCCGGAACATGGCCGTGTATCTGGGCCTGCCAAGCCAGGTGGCTGAATTCACAGCCACCTTTCTGGGCGGCCTGGTGTATCAAAACCGGCTTGTGCCCGGCTCCGTTTCCCTGCCCGATCAATTAGCGCTCCTGAAGGACGTGCTCATGGTGTATTTGGGCGAACACGAGAACCCTGAAAACAGGCTGTGCAAACTGTGTCCCTTCATGACCGACCATCATCTAATCGACGCCGAGGAGGTATCGTAATGCAAGGCCAGGACGCGACAACTCAGGAAGACGCAAAAAAAGCGCCCCCGGGAAACGGGAAAAACGGCGGGGCGGGGCGCGATCCCGCCATGGAAAAGCTGGCTGAAAAGCTGCTCCAGACCAAAGAGTTCAAGGACATGACCGGCGCCCTTATGCCGGAGATCCTTAAAGCCTGGGCGGGCGACTCAGCCGTTCGAAAGATAATATCCAAGCAAATTGCCAAGACCATGGAAAAGGGATTCCTGGCGAAAGCCGGCGAAGACGCCCCCCAGGTCAAGCTCTTTGAGGATATGGAGTTTTCGGAAATACTCATGTCCAAGGTTCCCGCTCTGGTGAACACGGGCATTAAAGGGACGGGAGGCCTCAGCAAGGCCCTGGACAGCCTGCCTGACGAAAAAAAACAGGCTTATATGGCCCAGGCGCTCCAGGCCATCGACTCCGCCTCCATTGGGCAGACGCTGGCCACCCTTATCCGCATTGTCAACGAAGTCCACGAAACCAATCCCACATTCGTCTCCGAGCAGATTCAGACGCCCTTTCAAGCCTTGGTGGAAAACCTGGACTTCGCCGACCTGGAAGACGTCATCAAGCATTCCCAGAACGACTTTGTGGGTATAGTGCGGGCCATTAACGAGGTTTTTGACCGGTATCCCTCCAAGGTGGTTTGCCTGTTGGGCCTGGTTCCGGCCACGTTCAACGTAACCGTCGCCATTCTTAACGAAGCCACGAGCCAGTTGGACAACATGCCTCCCGATCTGCTGACCGAAATCATTTTGTCCCTCATGGGGGATATCGACGGGGCGGCCGTGGGGCAGGCGGTTAATTACCTGCACGAGCTTTTACGCAAAATCCATACGGGCAGTTCCCTCCTGGGTCCTCCGGGGCATCCCCAGTTCACCCAGGAACTGACCAGCAAACTAAAAGAAATCGTAGCGGCCATTGACACGCAGGTCTGGTGGAAAGGCAGACAGGCGATTTCCGAAATCCGGGACGCCAAGGAAAACGCCAAGTACGCGCTGCTGCAGGAGCATCCGGACATGCTGATCCAGCAGTTGAAGGAATCTCCGGTGCTGCTGAACTCCCGGATTAAGGCGCTTTTGACCAATGTCTCCCTGCTGGAGGAAATGGACGATGAGGCGATAGCAGAAGCCGTGGCCGAGGGCGCGCTGCGCCTGGACATGCAGGACCTGGCCGAGGCTTTGAATCTCCACGCCCAGGTGGCCAACCGGATTCGCAAGGTCAAACCCGACCTTGCCATGAGCATCCTGGAGTCTTTCTCCTATTCCGTGGACCTGGACGAGGTCGGCGAAACCGCCCAGTGGCTGGCCAGGGACCTGGCCGACTCCTTCAAGCCCCTGGTGCGCTCGGTTTTCCCGCCCCTTGTTCAAGGCGTGTGCGAATGCCTGGCCCCGGAAAACGACGAGCATCAGGAAGGCATAGACAACGCCCTGAACGCTTTGCGTGAACTTCTCAAACCCCAGGAGGCCTAATCATGAATCCCATTTTTGAAGAAGCCGCAGATCATGTGGACAACCAGGTCATCCGGGAGTGGAAGGCGCAGGGCAAAAAGGTCATAGGCCACACGTGCAGCCACGTTCCCGAGGAAATCATATCAGCCGCGGGCATGATGCCCTATCGTCTGCGCGGCATCGAGTCGGAATCCACTTCCATCGGCGACACCTACTTCGGCCCGTTTATTTGCAGCTGCCCCAAGGCCATCCTGCAAAAGGCGGGGGAGGGCGCCTTTAATTTTCTGGACGGCGCGGTCATGGTGCAAAGCTGCGATTCCATGCGCCGCCTGGACGAATGCTGGCGCGCCGCCAACGAGGACTATCCCGGCATCCTGCCCGGCTTCTGGCATTATCTGGGCGTACCCCACAAGGCCGTGGACTATTCCCTCAAATGGTTTTCCGAAGAAATCGAAATGTTCAAAAAGCATATCGAGGAGCATTTCAATGTAACCATTACGGAGGATAATCTTAGAAAAGCCATCGCCCTTTATAACGAAACCCGGGACCTGTTGAAGGAACTGGACGAAGTAAGGGGCATGGAAAACACGCCCGTCTCGGGTCAGGAGGCCATGAACATCATCCTGGCTGGCACCGCCCTGCCCAAGGAAATGTACAATCCCCTGCTTCGGGAGGCCCTGGACGAGTTAAAGGCCCGTCCGGCCCACCACGGCGGCAAGAAACGCATTCTCCTGGGAGGAAGCGTGGTGGACGACCAATCCCTTATTTCCGTGATCGAGGCGGAGGGGGCCGTGGTCGTGGCTGACACGGTTTGCTTCGGATCCCGGTCTTTTGAAGGCATGGTCCCCGAGGACAGCCCCACCATGCTCACCATTGCAAGCAGGTATCTCCACCACCAGTTCTGTCCCAGAATGTTCGGGCATTACAAGGACCGCATGGCCCTGATCAAGCAGAAGATGGAACTGGCCAAGGTGGACGGCGTCATTCTCCAGAACATCCGCTTTTGCGACCTTCACGGTTCGGAAAACGGGCTGTTCGAGGCGGAGCTGGAGTCCATGGGGGTTCCCGCCATTCGGCTGGAAAGGGAGTACGGGGCCATGGCCGATGAAGGCCGCCTTCGCATGAGGATAGGCGCTTTCCTGGAAAGCATCCCTGAAAGAAGAACGGAAAAGCCTGCTGCATAGCAGTGGAAGGATATAGTCAGCCATGAGGAAGGAATACACGGAATATCCCTTTGACTGGGCGCTCCACAGCCTGTTTACGAACGCCGCCAAAGCCATTAACGGCACTCCCAAGGAGTATGACCGCATCATGTCCCGCATCGGAGACATGAAGGAGCTGGCGGACTTCGTGTTCGGCCATGGCGATCCCGGGGCCTTGTTCATGAAGGGATTCTCGCAATACACCGAGGCCATCACCACGGCTCACGCCAAGGGAAGAAAGCTGGCCTTCACCACATTTTGCCAGTCTCCGGCCATTTTCTGGGCCATGGACATTGTGCCCATCGTCCTGGAGCCCATGACGGTCCTGGGCAACCTGGTGAGAAAGGGCGGCACCGCCGAGTTTATGGATTTTTGCGTGGAGGCGGGGTTTACGGAAACCTCCTGCTCCTCCCAGCGCGGCGCCCTGGGCGCTTATTTGAAAGGCCTGGCCGAAAAGCCGGATTTCGTCGCCATAGACACCGGAGGAATTTGCGACACCAACGCCAATTCGTTCACCTTCGCCGCCAGCTACCTGGACATCCCGTTTTATCAGATCAACTATCCGCCCACGCTTACGGATCAGCGGGCCGCGGACTATCATCGCGCGGATTACCGGAACTTCATCAAGTTCCTGGAGGCGCAGACCGGCAATAAACTGGACGAGGACAAGCTGCGGGCGGTCATGCAGGAAATCGAAGTGCAGGACGACCTCATCTGCGAAATTCAGGAGCTGCAGCGTCTGAAGCCCAACCCGGTTCCTGTCATCTTCAACCTGTTCATATACGCCCTGCGCTTTACCATGGCGGGCATGGAGCCGTGCACCACCATGCTGAGAGCCTGCCTGGAAGCGGCCAAGAAAAACGCCGCCAAAGGCGTTTCCGGCCTAAGCTCCCGGGATGAAAAAACCCGGGCCTTGTTTGTGTACATCGACCATTACGCCACCAACATCCCTTTGTGGACCTTCATGGACCAAATGGGCATCGCCCATCTGGGCTGCATCCTGACCAAGTATTATCAGGACAAGGTGTTCTACTCCAATGGAGACGGATACCACCTGGACACGGCGGACCTGGACTCCATGATCGATGCGCTGGCCGAACAGAACTCCAGGCTGCCCATGGTCAAGCAAATCCGGGGGCCCTACGACGCCCCGGACATGTGGCTGGAAGAAGCCATGTACCTGAAAGACAGCATGAACGCCGACTTTGCCGTCTATTCAGGCACGCCCGGGTGCCGCAACACCTGGGGCATGCTCAAGCTCTTGGCCAAAAAACTGGAAGACGCCGGACTTCCCACCCTGATCATCAACGCGGACGCGTTTGACGAGCGAGTGGAATCCTGGGAAGCCACCCGGCATCGTTTTGAGGAGTTTTTGGAGTTGCGCCGACTGATTTAACTACCCCTGGCAGTAGTAAGAGGAGATCTCCATGAGACAAGCCTTGTTAGAGTATGACTACGATTGGAATATGCAGCGGGTTTTTGATCAGGGCTCTCGTTCCCTGGACGGAACGAGAAAGGAATTTGAAAGGGCCAGATCGCGGTTTCCCACCATGGGGACCGTTATGGATCTTTTTTATCAATACGAGGACGTGGGCAGGGCCATGACCAAAGGGGCGGCCAAATACATTTCCAATATCGTCACTGCACGCCAGGATGGACGCAAGGTGGCGCTGACCACCTTCTGCATGTCTCCGGCCCTGTGCTACGCCATGGACGTGGTGCCGCTGCTCATCGAGCCCATTACGGCCGTGGGCAACCTGTCCCGCAAGTACGGCATGGGCGAGTTTATGGACTATTGCCTGGAAATAGGCTTCGCCGAAACCGCCTGTTCGGCCCAGCGGGGCGCCATGGGCGCCTACCTGGGCGGGGCCGCCCAAAAGCCGGATTTTGTCCTGTGCAACATGAGCGGCATTTGCGACACCAACACCAGCGCCTTTGCATTCGCCGCCGAAGCCCTG
Source organism: Desulfatibacillum aliphaticivorans DSM 15576 (assembly GCF_000429905.1). Taxonomy (NCBI): domain Bacteria; kingdom Pseudomonadati; phylum Thermodesulfobacteriota; class Desulfobacteria; order Desulfobacterales; family Desulfatibacillaceae; genus Desulfatibacillum; species Desulfatibacillum aliphaticivorans. The sequence continues at coordinate 31,253 of NZ_KE386982.1, forward strand.
GATCTTCCCTTATTCCAGTGCAACTTTCCGCCTCAAATGCGGGGGGAGCGGGCTGACGCCTATCATCGGGCCGATTACCGGGCCATGATCGATTTCATGGCCGAGCAGACGGGCAAGCCCCTGGACTCGGCAAAGCTCCGGGGCGTTTTGGAGGAAATTCAGAAGCAGGACGAACTCATCGTGGAAATGCAGGATTATCAGCGTATGATTCCCAGCCCCATCCCGACAACGTTCAACCTGTTCATGTATCTGCTGAGGTTTTTGTTCGGCGGCACGGAGGACGGCACTAAAACCCTGGAGGAAATGCTCAAGGTAATCCGTAAGAATGTCAAGGAGGGGAAGCCCGGAAACAGATTCGGCGAGGAAAAAGCCAGGGCCTTGTTCGTCTACACGGACCATTACGGCGGAGGGCTGCCTTTGTGGAATTTCCTGGACAGCCGGGGAATCACCCATCTGGGCTGCATTGCGGACCGTTTTTACCAACAGGCGGCGCCTTATGTGAAGGACGGCGAGGGATACACCGTGGACGCCGCAGACCTGGATTCCATGATCGACACCATGGCCGCCTTGAACTGCCGCATGCCCATGGTCAAGCAGATCCGGGGACCGTACGACGCACCGGACATGTGGCTGGATGAAATCCGGGCTCAGCGTGAACTCTACAATCCCGATTTCGCCGTGTACATGGGCACCCCCGGATGCCGCAACACCTGGGGCATGGTCAAGCTGCTGGCCAAGCAATTGGAAAAGGAAGGCCTGCCCACCCTGATTATTAATGCGGACGTGTTCGACGAAAGGGTGGAGTCATGGAGCATGACCCAAGCCCGATTTGAAGAATTTTTGGATGTCAGGAGGATTGGCATATGATAACTGCAGGTTGCGACGTAGGCTCCTTAACCTCCAAAGCCGTGGTCATCCGGGACGGCAGAATAATTGGCTCCGCCATTATTCGTTCAAGCTCCCGGCCCGAAATTTCGGCCCAAAAGGTTATGGATGAAGCCCTTGAAAAAGCGAAAATCTCCCAGTCCGACGTTGAGTATTGCGTGGGCACGGGATACGGCAGGGACAACATTCCCTTTGTGGACCTGGCCAGGTCGGAAATCGCCTGCCACGCCCGGGGAGCGGTCTGGCTGGCGCCCGCCACCAAAACCATTATCGACATCGGCGGCCAGGACTGCAAGGCCATCCGCCTGGACAAGAACGGCCGGGTGGAGAAGTTTTTGACCAACGATAAATGCGCCGCAGGCACGGGACGATTCCTGGAGGTCATGGCCAAGCTGCTGGGCGTTTCCGTGGATGATCTGGGCAAGATGTCCAAAAAATCCCGCGAGCCCGTCACCCTGGCCTCCACCTGCACGGTATGGGCCCAGGCCGACGTGATCCAGTACGTCAATTCAGGCATTCCCTTGGAGGACGTGGGGGCCGGCGTGAACAACGCCATGGCCGGCCGGGTGGCTACTCTGGCCAACGCCGTCCACGCCCAGCGCGAAGTGGCCATGACCGGCGGAGTGGCAAAAAACGCCGGCGTGGTCAAAGCCCTGGAAAAGCTCATCGGCCACAAAGTGACCATCATCAGAAAAGCGGACCCCCAACTGGCGGGGGCTATCGGCGCGGCTGTGCTGGCAAGCGACGTGAAAGAGGGGAGGGCGTAACATGATCGTAGCAGGTGTGGATGTGGGATCCCTCACGGCCAAGGCCGTGATCATGAAGGATAATGAAATTATAGCCAGCGCCGTCTTGCGGGCCAATCCTTCCCCAAGCCAGTCGGCCAGGGAGGTCATGGACATGGCTCTCGCCCAGGCCGGGCTCAGCCAGGGGGACATTGAATTCACCGTGGGCACGGGCTACGGCAGAAAGCAGATCGACTTTGTGAACCTGGTGGAGTCGGAAATCGCCTGTCACGCCCGGGGCGCGGTTTGGAACATGCCGTCCGTGCGCAGCATCATCGACATCGGAGGCCAGGACGCCAAGGCCGCCCGAATCGACGAAAACGGCAATGTGGAGCGCTACGGCTACAACGACAAATGCGCCTCAGGCACGGGACGCTTCCTGGAAGTCATGGCCGAAGCCCTGGACGTCCCCATGGAGGACATGGGCGACCTGGACCTCCAGGCGAAAGAGGACCTCTCCATCTCCAACCAGTGCGTGGTCTTCGCCGAAACCGAGGTCATCAGCCTGGTCAACAAAGGCTACGAAGTCCCGGATATCGCCAAGGCCCTGCACAAGGCCATGGCCGGCCGGGTGGCGGCCCTGGCCAAAAGCATCGGCGTGGAAGAGGATATCGCCTTCACCGGCGGCGTGGCCAAGAACAAAGGCCTGGCCCGGGCCCTGGCCAATGCCCTGAATATGGATCTGAAATTTTTGGATACCGATCCCCAGACCAACGGCGCCCTGGGCGCCGCCCTCATGGCCTCCCAGGTCATGGCAGAGAAAAAATCCGCCTGACCCAACGGACGGAAAGACCCTAATAAAAAGCCGCCGGAGGCGCATTGCAGAGCTGCAAAACTGCGCGCCTCCGGCGGTGTATTTTCAACTACGGAAAAGATTTTTTTGCCTCCGGCGGCCAACTTTTGAAAAAGTTGGATCAAAACTTTTTGGATGGCGCTGCGCGCGAGTCATGTCATAACTTATTTAAAACATTCCCCTGCAACCCTTTGTTTTTAAGAGGATGTGGGCTCCTGGGAGGGCTCTTCCTGTTTTTTGGTGAGCATGAAGTATTTCTCCCGGACCTGCTTTCTGTAGGTGTGGTAGAAAAAAAGGCTCATGACCTCGATGAACTCGCGGCATTCCTCGGTGTGCTCGGGGTTGGAGAATTTTTCCAGGTTGGCGGCCATGTAGCGGTTGTCGTTGGACATGATGAAGTCCCGGACAAAGTCTGCCACGATTTTCAGGTCTTGAGGGTCGTATCCGTGTTGGGGCCCGAAGCCCAGGTCGTCCATGTCGGAGATGAGGCGGGCGATATTCAGGTCATCGTGGGAGTATACCAACTCCTCTCCCTCCTTTTTGGGGCTCACCACCCCCCATTCCTCCATTTTGGCCAGCCATTTGGGGCTCATTCCCGAGGCTTTGATAAAGCGCTCCCTGCCGCGGATTTCAATGTTGACCAGTTGATCCATGGGCCGGAAGTACTTGGCCCGCCGGTCCACCATGGCCTGGTCCAGGGGGGACTGGCTTTTGCGGTTTTTCAGGATTTTTTTGATTTCCGGGATAGGGAGGAAAAAGTTGTCCCTCAGGTCCTTGATGAGCAAAAGCTGATCCAGGTGGGCCTGGGTGTATTCCGCATTGTTCACGCCGCTTTTCCGGGGTTTCCGGAGCAGGCCTTCCCGCATGTAAAAGTGGATGGTCTGTTTGGGGACCCCGGTCATTTTCACCAGATGGCCGATTTTCATAGCGTTGTCCGGGTGGTCAAGGGTTTTTTGTTGTTGGAAAAATCCTGTCATTCGTGCGGGTTAGTTTAATCCTAATAGTTATGCTTGTCAAGGGCTATATTAAATTCCATTGACAAAACATTTTGATATATTTACGATTAAACCATATAGCGTCATATACGCTTTACGTATGGTGCACTGTATGCTATACGGTTCTCGGCGGCGCGCATAAAGGGCCCGAGGCCAGGCGCTAAAGCCAAAGCAGGGCGCCGCCCTTAAAACCAAAAAACAAATAAAAACGAATCAGGCTGTTCCGGCCGGCTCGCTCAAGGGGGAAATCATGCTTCAACAAAATCAGCAGACGACGCAGGCTGCGCTTTTGTGTGCAACACTGTTCTCCTGTGTGCGCGTCCAAGCCGGTTCGGGGCCGAACGCCTAAGCGTTCGACGCCGCAATGAAATCCCGCCCGGGGCCGCAAGGGGGGCCGGGGGCTGGAAGAGAGAGGATGAAAAACGCGCGCCTCCATGGGGAGGCCGCAATCAAGACAACGCATTAGTAAAAAGGAGAACGTGAATGAAAAGATGTTTTTTCCTGCTTAGGGGGGTGCTTACGTTGTTGGTCCTGGGGATGCTGGTTAGCGGCGCATGGGCTTCCGACGCCCTCATGGATCGTATGGCGGATTTCGACCCCAGCAACCCTGTGATTCCCGAAGGGGACACTATTAAGATAGGGCATTTAAACCCCTTTTCCGGCCCAGCGGCCATGAACGGAGAGCTTTACCACATTGCGCTTCACTGGGTGGCCCACGACCTGAACAAACAGGGCGGCGTCATGGTGGACGGCAAGCTCAAGAAGATCGAGATCATCAAGGGCGACACCATGAGCAAGCCCATCAACGCCAAAAAGGCGGCGGAAAGGCTGATCCTGGGCGACAAGGTGGACTTGTTGTGGGGCAGCACCGGCAGCCATATCTCTTTGGTTTGCCAGCAGACGGCCGCCAAATACAAGAAAATCTACGTCAGCGCCCTGTCCATATCCGACTCTCTCATGGACGCGGAAAATTTCAACCGCTATACCTTTCACACGCCCTGGACCACCAGCCAGGCGGCCAAGAGCCTGGCCTATTTCTACGCCAAACGGCCTGAGAAAAAATTTTACATTCTGTGCCAGGATTATTCCTTCGGCCACGACTTGGCCGAAAAGTTCAAGGGATATTTGAAGGAATTCCGCCCGGACGCCGAAATCGTGGGCGAGGATTACCATCCCCTGTTCACCAAGGATTTCGCCCCTTATCTGGAAAAAGTCAAGGCTTCCGGCGCGGAGGTCATTTTTTCCGGCGACTGGATGCCCGACTCCGTGAACCTCTTGAAGCAAAGCCGGGATTCCGGCCTGAACCTGCCTTTCGCCAATATGTACATGGACGACCCCATCACCCTGGGCGTGGTGGGCGTGGAAGGCTCCGCCGGCCTGGTCAACGCCAATCAGTATATGATTAACGACATGGATTCCCGTACCCGGGAGCTCAACAAGGTCTGGCATGAACTGCACGAGACCAAATGGGAGGAGCCCTACAACAGCTCCCTCTACGTCTGGCCCCTGGGCGTTGTGGCCAGCGCCATCAACACCACCTATTGGATGATGGACGTGGTGGAGCGCGCCGGAACCACAGACCCGGAAAAAATCATCGAGACATGGGAAGGGGATAAATACGATTCCTTTGCCGGCGTTTTGGAAATGCGGGCCTGCGACCATGTCACCGTCCGCGACACCTATGTGAGCGAGTTCAGCAGCCCCACCAAGTGGTTCGACAATTTTTCGTACATCGACAAAATCGTCATCGTTCCTTCTTACGTGGTGGAGCCGCCGGTTCCCGAAGGCCTGGACAGGTGTAAAAAATAGCCAAATTGCGCCGCTTCCCTTGGGGAGCGGCGCATCCTTCCAGGCAGGGCGTCAGGATTGGACGCACGAAGACCCGGTCTGCTGACGACTGCACCGCCGCATTGCGCCGGAACTTCCATGGGTGGACGCTGAACGCCTTCCCTCGCCCATGAAGCGTCTTTCCTGCGCCCTGATCCTGGCTGAAGATATTCCTTAAAATATAAGGCCGCGGTCGGCTTTGATTCACGACCGGGAGGATTAGGACTTATGGATGCGACAACCGCCATGTACGTGGGGCAGATCATGCATGGTCTGGCTTATGGAATGCTGCTTTTCCTGGTGGCTTCCGGCCTTACCTTGATTTTCGGCATGATGGGGATTCTCAACCTGGCCCACGCTTCGTTTTTCATGCTGTCGGCCTATTTTTGCGTTTCCGTCATCCACATGGGCGGGAATTTTTGGCTCGCCCTGCTTGCGGCGCCAATAATTACAGCCGCAATCGGGGTCATGGTGGAGCGGTTCCTGCTTCGGGGCATCCACGCCTCGGGACATATCGGAGAGCTGATTCTCACCGTGGGAGTCATGATGGTGATCATGGAGGCCGTGCAGGTGTTCTGGGGCACGGACAGCCACATGATCAGCGTTCCTCCTGCATTGGCCGGCATGGTGAATATTTTTGGATTGCAATATCCCCTATACAGATTGTTCGTCATCTTCCTGGCGCTGGCGATTTTGGGGCTGCTGGTCCTTTTTTTGTTCAAAACCAAAATGGGCATGATCATCCGGGCCGGAGTTTCGGACGCTGAAATGGTGGAGGCCCTGGGCATCAATATGCCTCTGGTCTTCATGATGGTTTTTGCAGCGGGAACCTGGCTGGCCGGCGTGGCGGGCGTGGCAATCTCCCCCCTGTTGTCGGTTTTTCCGGGTATGGCCGACCAGATGGGCATGGACGCCTTTGTGGTGGTTGTGGTGGGCGGCTTCGGCAGCCTCTTGGGCGCCTTTGTGTCGGCCCTGTTTTTCGGTCTGCTCAATTCCTTCGGCATCCAGTTTCTGCCCAGGATCGCGCCGGTTCTGATGTTTGTGTTTATGGTTCTTGTTCTGTCCTTTAAGCCCAAGGGACTGTTTGGAGAAAGAGAATGACAAAGATCTGGATCAAAACCCTTGCGGCGATCATTCTAATAGGCGTTCTCATCGCCTTTCCCAAAGTCATGGGCGTGCTGAACACCAATATCTTTATCGGTTTCGCCATCATGGCCCTGTTTGCGGTTAGCCTGAATCTCATGCTGGGCTACACCGGCCTCTTGAGCTTCGGCCACGCCATGTTTTTCGGGCTGGGCGCCTACACCACGGCCCTGAGCCTCTAGCACATCGACAACCTGCCCATTTTTCTGGCCCTGCTTTCAGGCGTGTTGGGGGCCGTCGTGTGCGCGGTCATTGTCAGCCCGCTTTTGGTCAGGCTGAGCGGCACGGCTTTTTCCATGCTGACCCTGGCCTTTGGGCAGCTCATGTACATTGTGTGCCTGAAGTTTCGCGAAGTGACCGGCGGCGCCGACGGCCTGGGCGGCTTTCCCGTCCCGGACTTGAAGGTACCCTTCACCGGCGGGATAGACATGACCGACCCCACCAATTTCTACTATTTCGCCGTAACGGTTTTAGGGGGCTGCATCCTGCTTATATGGCGCTTTACCAAAACTCCCATGGGCAGCGTCATGATAAGCATCCGGGATAACGATAACCGGGTGGACTACCTGGGCTTTCACGTTCCTTCGGTCAAATCCCTGGTCTTCATCGTGTCCGGGGGATTCGCAGGCGCGGCCGGGGCCATATACGCCTTGTTCCAAAACATGGTTTCCACGGACGGCGTCCTGGGCCTTTTCACCTCGTTCAACCCCATTATCATGACCATCATCGGCGGCGTTTCCAGCTTTACCGGCCCCATCATCGGCGCGGGCCTGCTGACCCTGCTGGAGGAATTCCTCCTCAGATATACGGATCGCATCGCCTTGTTCAACGGTCTGGTGCTGATTCTTATGATTAAATTCGCCCCCGGCGGAATCATGGGAATCTGGGATGCGGTCTATCGAAAATGGTTTAAAAGGAGGACTTTATCATGAATATCCTGGAGACCAAAGACCTCCTGTTTGACTATAGCGGGCATAAAGTATTGAACGGCGTGAACCTGGAAATCCGGGAAGGCGAGCGCCATGCGGTCATCGGCCCCAACGGCGCCGGCAAGACCACCCTGTTCAACGTCATCACGGGCAGCTACAAGCCGTCTGCGGGCAGCATCAAGTTTCAGGGCAGGGAAATCTCCGGCATGAAGCCTTACCAGCTTAATCGTATGGGCGTGGGCCGCTCTTTCCAGATTACCAGCACCTTCGCCAAGCAGACCGTGTTTCAGAACGCCCGCATGGGAATTCTTTCCAAGCGAAAGGTCCGGTTCAATCCTTTTTCCAAAGTCGACAAAATGCACAAGATCACCGAGGAAACCAATCTGCTGCTGGAGCAAAGCAACCTGGCGGAGTCGGCGGACATGCCCGCCGGCCTGCTTTCCTACGGGAAAAACCGGGCTTTGGAAATCTGCCTGGCCTTGTCCACGGACCCCCAACTGGTCATGCTGGACGAGCCCACCGCAGGCATTTCCAAGGACGAAACCAAGTCCCTGGTGGAATTGATCCGCAAGCTGACGGAAAACAAAACCATGGTCATCATCGAGCACGACATGGACGTGGTCTTCTCCCTGGCCGACCGCATCACGGTGCTGCATCACGGCGAGGTCCTCGCCTGCGACGCCCCCGAAGTCATCAAGAACGACCCCTTCGTCAAACAGGCCTACCTGGGAACCTTGGAGGTGTGATCATGCTGCTGGAAGTCAAGGATATCAATACCTTTTACGGAGACAGCCATGTGCTCCAGGGCGTTTCCCTGCAGGTGCATGAAGGGGAGACCGTGGCTCTTCTGGGCCGCAACGGCATGGGCAAGAGCACCACCTTAAAGTCCATCATGGGGCTTTTAAAGCCAAGAAGCGGCAGAATTGTCTTCAAAGACAAGGACATCACCAAGCTCTCGCTTTTTAAAAAGGCCCGCCAGGGCATGGGCTACGTGCCGGAAGAACGGCGCATCTTCCCCCATTTGTCCATCCAGGAAAACCTGCTTATAGGCTCCCGAAACAAGACCGGCGAAAACGCCTGGGACCTGGATCGGGTGTACCACCATTTTCCCGTGCTTGATGAACGCAAGGCCATGAGCGGCGCCTATCTTTCCGGCGGCGAGCAGCAAATGCTTTCCATAGCCCGGGCTTTGATGGGCAATCCGGACCTTTTGCTGGTGGACGAGCCCACCGAGGGCCTGGCGCCCATCATGGTCCAGAAGGTGGCCGCCATCATCAAGGAGATTTCCGACGCCGGAGTTTCCATCCTGTTGGTGGAGCATAACCTGAACGCCGCCCTGGCTCTGGCCGACCGCGTTTACCTCATGGGCAAGGCGTACATCGGCTACGAAGGCACGGCCAAGGACCTGGAGCAGAACCCGGAAATCCGCAGCGAGTTCCTGGAAGTCTAACATTTAGATGCAAGGCCCAGAGGGGAGTGTAGGGGCGCTGCTTGCCGCGCCCTTGAATTTTGTATTGTTTAAAGGATGATTCAATGCCTTTGTCTGAAAGTCTGCAAAAATACGCCAAGAAGTTGGGATATCCCAATTCCAAAACCATGGAAAAAATCCTGTCCATCCTCTTTGACACACAGGAGAAGCAGACCATCGCCTCCCTGCTTCCCGGAAGCATCGACAACCTTGCAGGCAGGGCCTGCATGCTTCCGCAAGACGTGGAAAGGGTCATCAAGGAATTGCGATTCATGGGTGCGGTATGCCGCAACCACAGGCTGTCCGGGGACGAGGAAGTCTTTGAACTCTACCCCGGCGTCATCGAGCTGCGGGACGCGGTTTTGCTGACTCCGGGCATAGATTACTCCATGGTGGAGATGTGGGACCACATCATCCGAGAGGAATTGCCGGAAACCATCCCCCTTTGGAGAAAATACAAGGTCCCGCCGGCCTTGCGCACCATTCCCATAGAAAAGACCGTGGATTCCCGGTCAACGGTTCTGGACATCGAGTCCGCTGCGGCCATCGTACAAAACGCCGAGCAAATCGTGGTCCTGCCCTGCGTGTGCCGCTCCTCCCGGCACACTCTGAACAAAAGCCCGGAATGCCCCGCGCCGGACGACGCCCACATCTGCATGCTCATCAACCGTTTCGGCGAGGAGGCCTTGGAGCGCGGGATCGGAACCGCCGTCTCCAAGGAGGAAGCCCTGGCCAAGCTCAAGCTGGCGGAAGAGGCGGGCCTGGTGCACATGACCCGCAACAACATCAAGTCCGACCTGTCCCTGTGTAATTGCTGCTCGTGCTGCTGCACCGGCCTGTTTTTGATCAATCAGATCAAGTATGAGGCTTTTGCGCCTTCCCGTTTTCGCGTGACATTGAAGGAAGAGAACTGCCTGGGCTGCGGCGTGTGCGTGGACCGGTGTCAGTTTCACGCCATCGAGTTGGACGAGGTCGCCAAAATCGACCCCGACTCCTGCTTTGGCTGCGGCAATTGCGTGCTCACATGCCCCGCCGAAGCCCTTATCCTGGAGGAAATCCGGCCCAGGGAGTTTATCCGGTCCACATAAGACGCCTGTAAACAGGAATTCACCCAAACCCGTGCGGCCAAGCAACCGCCCCGGTTTTGAGATTGCCTGCGCCCGCTCGCATCGGGGAGGGTTGATGCGGGCTTCCTTAACGCCATTAATAGAATGGCATAAAAAACAGCTTGACGTATAGTATAATTGGATTTTAATATAAATAAATTCTCATTAAAATATTAGTTTCTATCTCGCTTTGTTTTCTTCAGCACCATTGAAAAGACCGTCCAAAGCGCCCGTCCCTTAACATGAAGCGGCGTCAATCAGGGCGTTGATCAGGCGCCGGAATTCCGCTTGTTTTCTGCACCGGCAAGGCTAAACGTCAAGCCCTTGTGTGAGGAAGTCCAGACATACACCTACGGCATCTTCCACCTCTCTGTTTTTAAGGGCTTTCATTCTCCTTGTCTTTTCACTCCACGGTCCGGGGCCGCGTAAGCGATGTCCTGGGCGGATCCGCGATTTTTCTCAAAGGCGTTTTGCATGCAACCTATTTGCTGAACAATAAAGGAGATTAAACCATGAGTGAGATAAAACAGGAAAATGGGAAAGGGTATTCCGAGATTGCCGCGGGCGCCTCAGCAAGAATGCCTGAAAAAAATTCAAGTGTTCAAACGCATGATGGTTGCATTGGGGATCTTTCATCAACAGACTATCTATGGAAAGACAAATTGGATCATAGCGAAGACGCGATTGTATCTGTCCTGGCGTCTGATGGCGGTTATGTTTACTCAGGGTGCGATGGATACGTCCAGCAAGTTCATGTGGAGAGCGGCAATATTCATGCCGTCAATAACCTGCCTGATAAAGGAAACCATGAAGTCAGGCTGGCTTTGACGGACTCGTATCTGGCCGCGGGCACGAACGGCTATGTTGTATTGGTTGATCTCGCCGACTTCGGGAATGCGAGTAAAAATAAAGATATTGACTTACCGGATGACGGCGGCAGGGAAGTCGTTTCCGTCATATATGACGGCAATAAATACATTTATGCGGGCTCCAACGGCTATGTGCACCAAATCGATGCAAGCAGTAGGACGCTTATCGCCACCAACACGCTGCCTGGTATGGGAAACCATGAAGTGCAATTGGCCCTCTCTGATTCCTACCTGATTGCAGGCACAAATGGCCACGTAATATTGGTCGACCTTGCTGATTTCGATAATCCGGGTAATAATATTTACGCACCTCTGCCGGACAAGGATGATGAAGTTGTTCATGTTGTGACCGACGGCAAATACATTTATGCGGGCTCCAACGGTTACGTCAATCAAATCGATTTCAACGGCAATATTATCGACTCCAATAGGCTTCCTGACAGGGGCAACCATGAAACCCGATTGGCGCTGACGGACTCCTATTTGGTTGCAGGAATACATGGATGGGTCGTCATGGTTGACCTTGCCGACTTTGGCAACACGAAAAAAAATATTAACGTTCCATTGCATCATTGCGGAGAACATTATGTTAATGTGTTGTTCGATTCCCAAAAGAATATATTATACGCCGGGTCTAATGGATATCTTTACGCATTGTATCCTGAAACCGGCGCCGTATACTTGTCGCTCGACCTTTCCAAGCTGGGAGAGGATGAAGTCAGAATATCCGTGAGGGATGAGCAGGTTTTTTTTGGGACCTATGGATATTTGGCTTCACTAAATGTTGTTAAACGATTGGAGGTAGAATTAATACCCCAGGAAACGGAACAGTGGTGCTGGGCCGCCAGTGCGGAAATGATCATGAAATATTTGGGGCGCGATGTTCCTCAATGCGAGCAGGCTAACACGGAGTTTAAACGTAATGACTGCTGCGGCGACCCCGTACCAAAAGAATGTGTAAAGCCGGGTAGTCCGCAATTCGCTCATTGGGATTTTCTCTATAGATTTATCGATCCCCCAGACGTATTGTCATTCCATGATTTGAAACATGAGTTTTGCTCCAACAGGCCTGTACAATTTGTTTGGAAATGGACAGGGGGTAAGAAAGGCGCCCACGAGATGGTGGCTACAGGATACAGCGATTATGACCAGATGATTCATATCAATAATCCTTGGCCGGTGGACAGTGGAGAGGTGGCATGGATAACATACAGTGAGTATGTAAGCGGGAAAGACCATACACATGGCCGTGATTATTATGATATCCATTATAATCCAAAAGAACGGGAAGCTCCTCCAGTGAAAGAGTCTTCCGGAGAAATGGTTATGGAAAAAGAGTCATCCGCACCAAAAAGGGAGGAGTTCGTTGATGCGCAGTCCGCAGCGATAAAAGGGCTGAAATTGTATGTATCTTTGGGCATGGCCCAAAGTGAAGCGTCGTTGAAGAGCCCGGAAGACGCCTCCAAACTCGAACTTGGGGAGCCCTTTCAAGTATATTTTATTGGATTTGACAAAATAGAGCAGTTTCAACCCGGTCAAAGTTCGGATCAATTTCTCCTGGACCTGGATGAACTGATGTTTCCCATACTCTGCAACGGGCAAGTTGTCTCCGCCGTTGCAGTCAACCGGGAGGCGGGTAAATGGCATGTTAAAAGCATTGGCAATTCAAATACAATAAAAGACCTGACCCGAACAAAAAACGTGTTCGCCCAAGATCACATAAATCTTTCGCCGAAGTACTTTGTCGTCACAATTCCAAGCATGTATACGCTGTTTCTTGCTTTTGAAGACGACCAGGGCAATCTGAATTTTGTCCATGTCTTTGACGATACCGAAAGGGCTTTTGTCAAGAACACCCTGCAAAACGCTCATGAGGTATTGCAGGCCCTGCAAACTTGATGCTCGGCGGCAACCGTAGGCATGGCCAGTGATAAAATATTCCCTATGGGAATGACGCAGGGCAAGCCCTGAATCTTGCATTTTGTAACGATTACGGTGGTTTTTGCCTTGTTCTTTCTACATGGCGCCGGGGACGCCGCGATTTTTTGCCTGCTCTGTTTTTGCGCGAAGCGCTGTTTTGAAGTTTTGATCAAACTTTTTTAAAAGTTTGCCGCCGGAGGCAGGCAGTTTAGTCGTTTTGCCGTTTGCCGTCGGAGGCATGTTTTTTTTTCAGGACTGCGATTGAAAAAACACCCCGCCGATGTAGGTGACGGTGTTGGGGCCGTTGTAATATTTGAGCCCTGCGTCCTTCATCATTTTCATGGCGTCGATGCCGTAGGCCTCCACGGAGTACAGGGCTTTTTCCGGGAAGCGGCAGGGCTCGCCGTCTACGTAGGAGCAGGTTTCGCACACCTGGCAGGCGCCTACGCCAAGGATGACAAAATTCTCCGAGGCCAAACTTTCCTTGATAGCTTTGCGCAGGTTCTGGATGCGATCCTGAAAGTCCTTGGCGCCGGCCATCATGCCTTTCCAATCGTAGCTGCTTTCCAGTTCGTACACCTTGTCAACAATAAGAAACCGTTCGTATTTCTCAAGCCCGGCCTGGAGTTCCTCCACGGGAGCTATGGCGGGCGGGCAGGTCCAGCTTTTACCCACGCTGCCGCATCGGTTGGCTTCGCACATTTTACGGACCATGGGGCTGAACGGAACTTCGTCGCAGGAGATATCTTTGTAATGGTCGAAAAATCTTTGGACGGCTTCAAGTTCTTGCATGGCGTTCTCGCTGTTCAGGGAAAGGTTAAACATGAAAATTTAAACGGCTGAAGCCCGCCGGAAGGCTCCAGCCGTTTGTGGAAATGCGTTTATAGGGGGAAAGGGGGAGAGCGATTGCTGCCTATGGCATCTTTCGCTCATGCCAATCCGCTGTGTCCGTTATTGAGTTAGAAGCAGAAAGCCATCCTGCCGCCAATATAGTTTTGGTCCACCCCGTTGTCCCGATCCACGTCCGTATTGTACTGAAGCAGCAGTTGAACTGCAGGCGCCAGTTGGTAATTGGCGGAGAACCTAAGGGTTTGGGTCAGCGCGTCGTCATTCTGATTGATTCCGGCCAGGGTGGTCTCGCCTCCGGTGAGGTAGTAATAGCTGAGTCCCAGCCAGAAGGAATCGGAAAGGTTGTAGCTGACATGGTTTTGGATGTGGTAAACGGCTTCCTTTTCCTCTTCCAAGTGCAGGGGAGTGCATTCGTCGTTGTCGGAAAAGAGCTGCACTTCCCCGGTGAGTTCATAAACAAAGGGGCCTTTGATGAACACCACGGGCGTGGCTTCCAACCGGTAGGTCCAGCGGTTGCTGCCGACGTTTGCAGCTTTTTCGGAATGGTATTCCCCTGTTGGCGCGGTCAGATAAAATCCGGCGGACATGCCGAACTTCGTATCCCCTTCATTGTATAGGAATGGGGTGTTGATATGGGTGGCCACGGTTGTATCCGCAATGCCGTCCGAATTGGAGCCGCTGGTAGTCGGGAACAGGACGTCCGAGTCGAACTCCATGGATGCAAAGGGCTGGACCACGTCCGCGCTCCAGATCCATCCTCCGCCTATATCCCAGAAGTGGGCGAGCCGGAACATGCCGAACTGCATATCAAAGTCAGCGTTGCTATCCAGATTTTGTCCATCAACGTAAAAGTTGCTGCCGTAGTAATTCCTGTAATAAAACAGGAACAAATTCGTGCCGCCGGGCGCTGCAATAGCGTCTCTTGGGTCGTTTTCAGCCATGGCTGATATCGGAAACAACATTGTTGCAATCAGAATTGCTGCTACAAAAAATCTTCCTATCCTCATTTTTCCCTACTCCTTCAAAACACCCCCTGCAACTTAGCAGCGGCAGGGGGCGTTGATACTTCCAATACTGCCTAAAATCACTGCTTTTTAGTACACGCCATGGGTTTTTGCAGCGTTGCAAAAGGCTAACATGGTGTCGTGCTTGCCTTCGTCCAGGGCGCAACCGATGCTCAGGATGTAGCCCTTGTCTTTTCCGGCGGCGTCGATCAGTTTCTTGGTTTCCTCCTCCACCTTTTCAGGCGTGGCGGTGAGAATCATGGAAACCGGGAATCCGCCGGCGATGCACACTTTGCCGCCCAAAACTTCGGCGGCCTTGGTCATGTCGGTGCGGTCGAACAGGTACATGCAGCGGATGTCGGATGTGTCCGCCAGGTATTCCAGGCGCTGGTTGTATCCGCCTTCCACAAAGCATCCGGGGATGCATCCCGCTTCAGCCAGGCCGTACATGACCTTTTTCAGGGTCGGCCAATAGAATTTTTCGAACTGAGCGTTGGACATGAATCCGTCCGCCCCTTTGTGCAACGGAATAAACACGATGGGGTTGTTATTGGCCACAGCGCCGGCGACGCCTGCGTCGATCATGGGCTGCACCAGCCTTTCCACGGCTTCCAGAACCATGTCGGGCTTGCGGTACAGGTCCATCATCAGTTGGGTGGTTCCCCTAAAAGAGTCGCTGATGGTGTCAAAAGGAGCCTTGGTGGCGCCGCCTGCGTAGAAGGGGAAGCCCATGGCCATGATTTTGCCCAGGTAGGCGCCCATGGTGTTGATCCAGTCAAAGCACTGTTTGCCGGCTTCCATGAGGGCCTTGAGGGCTTCCTGCATGGGAGGCGTGCCGATGCCGACCAGCCAGGGGCCCAGCATGGGCAGTTCCATGGCGCCGTAGATGGGCGGCATGTCGGCGAAAGGCGCCAGAGCGCCGTGGGTCCTGGGCATCCAGGTGCGCAGATAAAAGTCCGTGGGGTCGCTGATCAGCTTGCCGTACTCATCGGCCGTCATGTATTCCTTTTCGTGGAACTGGTAGGACAAATTGTCCGGAACGCCCTGGCCGGGCCATTTGTAGAGATTGTACTTCAGGGTCTCCAGGGCCGGGCCGTACATAAGCATGGGCGCGGCGCCGGCGGCGTCCGGCTGGTAGGTTTCACAGAAATCCACGTAAGCCTGGCCTGCGGCGTCGGGGTTGTACATGGCTTCCTTACCGGAAATGCCTTTCATCATGGTCGGCGCAAAGGTGGTCAAGGGCATGACGGGCACGCGCTTGATGGAGTCGTCAAGCCTGAACGCGGCGGCGATCAACCCGGCGCGCTCCTGGTAGGCTGCCTTTGTTTCTTCGCTGATGAACTCGATGCCTTCCCCCGAAATCCATTTGTCCAGGAAGGCGTCTTGCTTTTTTCTGACTTCGCTCATATCTGACATGTTCTCTCCTCCAAAGGTGATCTGTCGGTTTTCAGTTTCATTAGGCGGCCAGCCATTCTTTGCTCTGATTAACGCCCGCCACAGCGTCGGTCACCCAGGCGTCGGCGCCGATGTATTCGCATACCTGCTGGTCCATCTGGGCGCCGCCGATCATAACCTTGTACTTGTCTCTAAGACCCTCTGCAGCCAGTTTTTCCACAAAAGCCTTCATGGGGTCGAAAGCCAGGGTCAGAAGCCCGCTCAGGCCGATAATGTCCGGCTGGAATTCCTTGGCCGCTTCGATGATTTTGTCCGCGGGAACGTCCACGCCCAGGTCCATGACCTCAAAGCCGTTCAGGTCCAGCATCATGCCCACGATGTTCTTGCCGATGTCGTGGATGTCCCCTTCGATGGTGGCGATAAGGTATTTGCCGATTTTTCCGCTCTTGTCCTCGGCGGCGTCTTCCTTCAAATGGGGTTTGATGAGCTCGGAGCCGGTTTTCATCATTTCGCCGGCCATGATCAGCTCAGGCACAAAGTAGGTGTTGGCCTCAAAACGCCTTCCAATTTCTTCCATGGCCTTTTGATAAGCGTCGAAAATCTCACTGGGATCCTTGCCTTCGTCGAGATATTTCTTGGTCAGTTCCATGACTTTGTCTTCCATCATGTCCGCGATGGCGTCGATTAACTCTTGCATGTTTTTTGCCTCCTTAAGGAAGTGTTGTTTTGCGCGCCGTCCGCTCGTAGGCGCGTCCTTCAATTATTTTTCCGGTTTGGGACCGATAAGACCGGCCCTGAATGCCTTGTTGAAACTCATGCAGAACTTGTCGCGGCCCATGAGCATTTCGGATGTCATGATGGCGCCTTTGAGCTCGCGATCGTTGGGGTTGATGATGGCGCTGTCCAGGCCGGCCTGCACAGCCATGGCCATGAAGTAGCGATTGATCAGGGGGCGCAGGGGCATGCCGAACGAAATATTGCTGGCCCCGCCCGTGATGTGCACCTTGGGGAACTCCTGGGTGATGGTCTTGATGGTGTCGTAAGTGACCATGGCGTTGTTGGTGCCGGTGCTGATGGCGATTACCAGGGGATCGATATACAGCTTTTCGTCTTCCAGGCCGCCGTCCCGGGCCATGCCGATCAACTGGCGGATGATCTCCATGCGGCCTTCCACGGTTGCGGGAATGCCCTTGTCATTCAAGGCCAGCAGAATCAGGTCCGTCTTGTGCTCCAAAGCCAGGGGCAGAACGCCGTCGATGCGGGCCTGCTCGCCGCTCACCGAGTTGATCATGGGAGTTTTATTCACGGCGCCCAGGCCGGCCTTGATAGCCGCCGGGTTGGCGCTGTCCAGACAAAGGGGCAAGTCGGAAACCTCCTGGATTTGATTCACCATCCAGACCATGTCCTCAGGCTCCCTGTCCGGGGCCGTGCCTGCATTGACATCCAGAAAAGTGGATCCGCCTTCATCCTGCTCCCTAGCAAGATTCTTGATGAACTCGGCGTCCCTTTCCCGAATTGCGGCTGCCACCGCCTTGCGTGTACCGTTAAGTTTTTCGCCGATGATTATCATTGTTTCCTCCTCCCGGGTTCTCGTTGGTCAATATCCCGGATTGGTTTGTTTTCTATTTCGGCATTTTCCCTTGTTTTGAAAAAGGGAAGATGCTATCAGTCTTCTATAGGACTTGTAGCAAAAGTCTTATAGAGGAGTAAAGCACTTTTTTTAGGATCGCGTTAATTTTTTTTGGAAACCGCCCCTACGCCTATTCCAGAATCGTGCCATTTTGTGGGGCGCCGGGAGTTTGCACGGGTTGTAACTAAAGGATTTTCAATGGAAAACAAAGAGACGACTATTCGGATTCTGCCTGACGGCAATGAAATAAAGGGCAATTCAAACATGACCTTGTTCGAGTCCCTTATGCATCAGGGAATATTTTTAAGGTCCGACTGCGGGGGCAAGGGCAGATGCGGAAAGTGCAAGGTGCTGGTGCAAAACGGGGCCGGAAATTTTGACGAAGTGAAAGCCTGCGTGCACAAAGTGGAGGAGGACGTCTCCATTCAAATTCCCGCGGCCTCGCTTCTTTCCTCTCATGTGATGGACAAGGCGCCCCTGTCCTTTCCCGAGTCTTTTCTTAAAAGGATGGCGGCGAAAAAAAGGCAAACGCCCCGGTACGGCGCCGCCGTTGACTTGGGAACCACCACCATCGCCGTGTATCTTTGCGATTGGGCCAATGGGGAGGTGCTGGGCTCCATCGCCTTAAAGAATCCCCAATCCATGTACGGCGCGGACGTGATCAGCCGGATTAACGCGATAGTGAAAAATCCTGAAAACCTGCCCTATTTGCAGAAGCTGGTCGTTAACAGCATCGAATGGGGCCTGGGCAAGCTGATGCATGCTTCCCAGGCGGGCGCAATCAGCAAGATGGTCGTGGTGGGCAATCCGGCCATGATTCACATTTTCACCGGAGTCAATCCGGAATCCATTGGAAGGGCCCCGTACGAACCGGTTTTTTATGAGGCCAGGGAATGGGATTCCGCCGCCCTTGGGTTCACTTCGAAGCCTTTTGTTGTGCACACCTTGCCTATTGTTTCGGGATTTATCGGCGGGGATACCCTGGCTGCGGCGCTTGCGGCGGTTTTCGACCGCCAGCCGGACGGCGCCTTGTTGATCGACCTGGGCACCAACGGGGAATTGCTTTTCAAAAACAACGGCTCGTTTTACGCCGCGTCCTGCGCCACGGGCCCTGCCTTTGAAGGCGCTGAGCTTGACTGCGGCATGCAGGCCACGCCAGGGGCTATAAACGGCGTCAAAATCAATGGAGATCAGAAAGTGGCTTCCCTTTCAGTGATCGGCGCGAACGGGGGGGACGGCGTGCAGCCGGCCGGCATTTGCGGCCCGGGAGTCATAAACGCCCTGGCCGAGTTGTATCGCAAAGGCGTGGTCAAATCCGGCGGAGGATTTAAGGCCGGAGAGCGGGAGTTTGTTCTGTTCGGAGGGGATCCCAATAACGGGAATCATTCCGTGTACATCTCGCAAAAGGACATCCGGTCCATTCAATTGGGCAAGGGCGCCTTGGCCACGGGCATCGAGTTTCTGCTCATGGAAGCCGGGCTGGTTCAGCCGGAAAAGATTCTTATCGCCGGGGCCTTCGGCAACCATTTGAATAAAGAGGATATCATTTGTCTGGGCATGATTCCTGATTTGAAGTCCGAAAAAATCGAGATGGCTGGGAATTCCGCGGGAGCAGGAGCCGTGATGGCTCTTTGCGACGACCTGTATTTGCAAAAAGCCATTGAAATGGCGAAAAAGATTCAAACCATCGACCTGGCGGGCAACGTGGAATTTCAAAAGAAATTCGTCTACAATCTCAGCTTTCCGGAGGGCGCCTGCTAACCTTTTTTGGATTCCAGGGCGTCCTTGCAGAATTGAACGGCCAGGGCGGCGTCGGTGAACCACCGGTCCGCCTTCACATGATCGTTGATGAGTTCGTCCAGACAGTTGCCGCCCACGATAATCAGGTCCTTGGCTTCGGGTTTGGCCTTGCGGACCATTTCGACCGCTTCGGCCAGGTTGCCCAGGCAGTTGGTCAGCAGGCAGCTGATGGCCACGAAATCCGGCTCCAGTTCCAAGGCCTTTTCCACAAAGGTCTGGGGCGGAACGTCCACGCCCAGATCCGTGACTTTGAATCCGTTGCAGATTAGCATGTCTTTAAGAATGTTCTTGCCCAGGTCGTGAATGTCGCCCTTGATGGTGCCCAATAAAATGTGGCCCAGTTCCTTGGCGCTTCTCACTGTCGGCAGGAAGGAGTTCAGATACTCCGCAGACTGCCTCATGATTTCTCCGGCCATGATCAGGGCGGAGATATAATACTCGCCTTTTTCAAAACCGACTCCAACCCGTCTGACCCCTTCCATGCAATAGGTGAGAAGCTCCTCTGTGTCATAACCCTCTTGGTGGAGCTTTTTCAATTGCCGGAGGCTGTCCTTTTCCTGCAACGAGGAAATCAACTCGATTAAAAGGGCTTTTTCAGCCGGCGGAATTTCCTTTTTGGGTTGAGAATCACTCATTCCATACTCCAACCATACTTACCAGAGGCATTTGTTCATGAGGGATGATAAACCAGCCGTAAGCGCAGGGTTTATCCTTGAAGTCAAAATAGATGTATTCCAACTTAAAGGCGGCCCCGTCTCCTTCCTCTTGCAAAAGCTCTGCCTCCTGCCCGTCCATCCGGGTGGGCAGCAGCCTCAGGGTCCCTTTTTTATACCCATGCTGCTTTTTGCTGAAAAACAGATCCGACAGGCCCGTGGTCTCCAACATGCTTTCCACCACCGGGGCCCGGGGGTCGAAAGGCAAATAAGCCGTCTGCACGCAAAACGGGCGGCTATTATGAATAATCAAACGCTTTACCAGGATAACCGGGGCTTCCGCCTCCAACTCCAGGATTCCCCCCTCCGTTCCTCCGGCTCTCGCCACATTGGTCTGCAAAACCCTGACCTGCAACCCGTTGGTGTCGGTCAGTACGTTGTGCAGCCCGTCCAGTCCGAAAGTGGTGGACCCCACTTCAATTCTGCGGACAAAAGTCCCGCTCCCGTGCACCCGTTTAACCAAGCCCTCTTCCACCAGCACGCCAATAGCCTGGCGGATCGTCATTAAACTGACGTCATATTGCTTGGCCAGCTTGGATTCCGAAGGAATGCGAATGCCCGGCTGCAGCCGGCCAGTTGCAATATCTTCTTTGATGATCATCGCAAGCTGCGAGTAAACAGGCAGGGAGCCTCTTTTCTTTTCAACTGCCTTCCCCAATTTGCCTCGTCTCCATGTTCAAAAAATACCCCATCCGGGCAGAGTGTATAGCATGCTGAAAAAAACAATGAAAGCAATTATTTCTATACACATCTATAAGAATTTGATAGGGTGGCGGCCTTGTGGGGGAAAGGCTGGGGAATGAAAAAGGAAAAAAACGTGAAGTTAATCAGTTGCCGGGCTCTGGCCCACATTATCGAGCCCATGGTCGATCCCGACATGGAGCGGGTCATTTTGGATATCGGGCTGCATCTGAACCCGGACAGGCTGCGCGAGCGGGTGATTGAAGAAATCGCCCGGATGGAAGAGGATGGGGACGACATTATTCTGGGTTACGGCCTGTGCGGGCGGGCTTTGGAAGGCGTGTATGCAAGCAAGGCCCGCTTGATTTTGCCGCGTGTGGACGACTGCGTAGGGGCCTTGTTAGGCTCTCAAAAGCGCCATAAAAAGGTGATGTCCGAAAATCCCGGATGTTTTTTTCTGGAGCCGACCTGGATAGGCTCGGAAGTGGATATTTTCGAGCAATGCCAAAAAGGGCTTGAGCGGATTCCTGAGGAAAGAAGGCCTCAGATTATCGAGTTGGCCCTTAAGCATTATTCCAAGCTGGGCCTGTTGGACCACGGCTGGGAGGATACGGACCGGGCGGTAATCCAATGCAAGGCGTTGGCGGCAAAGCATCAATTTGAGTTCATCCGCTTTCCGTCGGATCTGACGCTGGTTCAGGATTTAACCTCAGGCCTGTGGACCCCGGAGCGATTCGTCATCGCCAATCCCGGCGAAAAGATCCCTTTTTTTTAATAGGGCGGCTTTTAAACCGCCTGTTGGCGATGATCGTTCGCATTCAGGCGCTTTTTGCAGGGGCGCCGTTTTCGTAAATTTTTTCCATGAGATGAACCACCAGCTCCTCCACCTCATCAATTTTTAGGGCCGAAGTATTAAACACCATGGTGTACAGGTTGGGGTCGTCGGCGTTTCCGCCATAGAAAAGCCCCAGGGTTTTGGCCCTGCGTTTGTCCTCCCGCCGCACCAGCTCCGTGGCTTTTGCCGTACTCATTTTATAATGTTCTTCCAGGAACTTGATCCGGTCCGGGAGGTCGGCCACCAAGAGCACTTTTACGATGTCCTCGCTGTCCGGCAGGATGAACTGGGCGCCCCGGCCCACGATGACCACCTTGCCTCCTTCCTGCCATAGGTTAGTCACAACGCTTTTCAGGAATTTGATATAGCGCTCTTCGCTAAAGTCCTGGCGATCTTCGCCCAGCAGCCGGTCAATAAAGCTGGAGCTGACCATGGAGTTCACCAGCTTCATGAGAAGCCCGCCGGCTTCGCGTTCTATAGCTTCCACCCATTGTACGGAAACCTTGGCCTCTTCGGCGATCTTTTCTATAAGCAGGCGATCCACAAGGTCATAGCCCAGTCTTTGAGATAAGGTTTCCGCAAGGGTGTGTCCCCCTGCACCGAATTGACGAGATATTGTGACCACGGACATGATTCTCTCCTTCTGCGTCTGGGTGGGAAAGGCGGCGCGCCGCCATAGCCCCCTTGGCTGGAAACGGCGGCGCCTCGGCGGCTCAGTCCTGGGGGCTTTTAGTTGGACGAGCGCATTTGGACAAGCTCGTAAATCAGGGATTCGGCCCGATCTATGGAAATATGACTGGTGTTGAGGCACAAGTCGTACAAGCTGGGGTCGTCCGGATCCCTGTCGGTGACCTTTTTCAAAAAGGCCGAACGGTTTTTGTCCCATTCCTTGATGGTGGTCCGGGCCTCATCCGCGGAAAGGCGGTGATGTTCGATAAGAAAGTTCTCCCGCCACGATACAGGCGCCACAAGGAGAATGCGAATGAGATCCTTGGCGTCCTTGCAATAGAACTGGCTTCCCCGCCCCACAAAGACCACTTGCCCCTGGGCGGCCGTCTCCGGTATCAGGCGGCGGAGAGATTCCCGAACCTTGGCGCCCATGCCGCTTGAATCCTGATCTCCACCCCGGATCCGGCCAAGGATTTTCGCCACCGTGCCGGTGGAGACCAGGCTGTCTTCACCATGCCCCTCTCGTTCCGTGACGGCGAACCATTCATCGGAGATGCCCAATTCCTTGGACACCTTATCCATAAGTTCATGATCAGCGAAGCGGTATCCAAGCCTTTGGGCGAGACTGACGCCTAAGGTTCGACCGCCCGCCCCAAATTGTCTGGAAATGCAGATAACGGCCATGGACAATCTCCTTAGTGTTTCAAATTAATATGAATTCTGTGTTATATTAATACGGCGGATTTGCTGTTGGCAAGAAAAAATATTTTTTACTTACACAAACGATCAATTTTTTAGTTTCAGCAATGTTTTCCGGCGCCGTAAAAATGATTATGCAAAACGGCTTTCCCCTTCAAATGCGCGCTTTTTTTCAAGCAAGAGATAATCGCTCTGCATAGTCCTCTGAAAACAAGGGATTTTTTTTCTTGAACTCCGCTTAGCCTTCATGCAATCATTGACGCAATGACTTAGCGTATCGACTAAGCCAAAGTCAGGTTAACGCTTAAGATGGAACCCTGTCCCGAACTCTTTTTTTAAAGACGTGAGCCGCGGAGTTCTCATTATGAAGCCTATTGACCTGGAAAAGTTATCAACGAATCGCCGGGAAATACTAAGGGCTGCTCAGCCTCCTCCCAAAAATCCCTATGTCCAAAAGGGCTTATCCCTGGGGATTTCCTCGCTTTTACTGTTCGCCTCCTGGATTCTTTTATCCGGCAAGTTCGACGCTTTTCACCTGAGTTTAGGCGCGGCCTCAAGCCTCTTCGTAGCCTGGATTTCCCGGGACCTCCTTTTTCCGTCCGGAGATGTTGCAACCCTGGCGCGGTCCATGGCGGGCATGGCGGCTTACACGCCCTGGCTTTTACTGCAAATCGTCAAATCCAATATCCATGTTTTACGAATTGCTTTCGCGCGCAATCCTGAACAACTTATTTATCCGCACATAATCAGCATGCACACGAAGCTGAAGGGGGAAATCCCTTTGGTCACCTTTGCAAATTCCATCACTCTCACCCCCGGCACCATTACCATCCAGGTATCCGCCGGAAACGAGGTGAGAATTCACGCCCTGGACTACACCACCGGAGACATGGACGCTCTGCGTGAAATGGAGTCCCGCGTGGCCAGGGCTTTTGGGGAGTCTGACTAACATGCACGGTTTTTTTCTGGGCGCGGCTTTGTTTCTTATTCTGCTCATGGCTCTGTCGCTGTACAGGGCGGCTTACGGCCCTACCGTGGTGGACCGCCTGGTCGGCGCCAACGCCATCGGCTCCAAAACCGTGGTCCTGCTGATCATCATCGGCCATCTTTTTTCGCGGGAGGACATGTTTGTGGATATCGCCCTGGCCTACGCCATGCTGAATTTCATCGCGGTGCTCGCCGCCTCGCGCTACTTTCACAAACGCAAAGGCCTGGACGCCGTGGAAGAGGAAATTACTCCTCGAATTCATTGGGATTAAGGAAAGATGTCATGTTGGACTTATTGGCCGTATTGTTGACTTTGGGGGGCTTGGTTTTTTTCGCCGGCGCCACTATGGGAATTCTCCGATTTCCCGACTTTTACACAAGGCTGCACGCTGCGGGAAAACTGGACACCCTGGGGGCTCTGCTCACTATGGCGGGCTTGGCCGTCTATAATTTGCATCCTTTTTCCATAACAACTCTTTTGACCAGCCTGAAGATCGGCTTCGCGGTAGGCTTTATTTTCATAGCCAGCCCCACGGCCACCCACGCCATTGTGGACGCCGGGGTTCGCGCCGGTCTGCGCCCCTGGGTTAAACAAGAGGACGAACAAAAATGATCTGGCAAGTGGATCTGGCTATTTTGGCGCTGGTGGTCATATGCGCCATAGCGGCCGTTACTGTGCGCGATTTGTTTGGCGCAGGCATTTTGTTTGGCGCTTACAGCTTCATGCTGTGCCTGTTATGGGCTGTCATGGGGGCCGTGGACGTGGCCTTTACCGAGGCTTCCGTGGGCGCGGGGGTCAGCACCGTGTTTTTTATCGCCGCCGTGTTCCGAACCACAAGGAGGACGAAAGATTAAACGCTTCTGGCTAATACCGGTGTTGTGCTGCTGGGGCATGCTGGTGCATGCGACCTTGGACTTTCCGGGTTGGGGGGATCCCAATGCTCCGGCTCATTTGCACGTGGCGCCCGAGTACCTGGAACAAGCCTACGAGGAAACCGCCACGCCCAACGTGGTCACCGCCGTCCTGGCCGACTATCGCGGTTACGACACCATGTTCGAAACCGCCGTTATTTTTTCCGCCGGCCTTGCCTGTTTCTTCCTGCTTCGAGTCCAGCCAAGGAAAGAGGAGGAGGAAGACCGTTTTTTTCGCCACCTTGCCACGGACATGGTCATCCGTATACGAACCCCGTCCATGCACGTGCCTGACTCCCCCTATTTGCAGCAACTGGACCCCTACTGGACGCCTCGAAGCCTCATTGTAAGGGCGGCCTGCAGGGTGCTTACGCCGTTCATTCAGCTATTTGCGCTGTACGTGGTGGCGCATGGGCACCACAGCCCGGGGGGAGGCTTCCAGGGCGGCGTCATCCTGGGAGCTTCGTTCATTTTAATCGCCCTGTCCCATGATTTACGGACCAGCATGAAAATGACCCCGGAAAAGCTGATGGGCGTGTTGAGCCCGGCGGGAGTGTTGATCTATGCGGGAGTAGGCGCCCTGTGCGTTGTGGCCGGACACAATTTTTTGGATTACGGGGCCTTGGCCGAATGGCTCGGGACGGCCCCGGAGGCCGCCCGTTCGTTGGGAATATTATTCGTGGAAGTGGGCGTGGCCGTGTGCGTCATGGCCACCATGATAATCATCTACGCCAATCTGTCTTCAGCCGGCGGCTACAAACAAGGACTCTGATCAGACATGGAATCGATAACCGGCCTCATCCTCGCAAAATACAACTACTGGATGTACATATCGCTTATGATGATAGGCCTCTACGCCATGATCGCCAAAAACAATCTGGTTAAGAAGATCATCGGCATGAACATCCTGCAGACGGCCATCATCTTGTTTTACATTTCCATCGGCGCAAAAAAAGGCGCAACCATCCCCATTATCATGCATTCGGAGGGACACGGGCATGAGGCGGTGCATGCCGTCCAGTACATGAATCCCTTGCCCCATGTGCTTATGTTGACGGCTATCGTGGTTTCTGTGGCCACGTTAGGGGTGGCCTTGGCCCTGGCGATCCGTTTGTACGCCCGTTTCGGGACCCTGGAGGAGGACGAAATCAACGATCAGATACGGGAGGCCCCGTGAATCAATATCCGGCCTTTCTCATCATAGCGCCGCTTCTCGCGGCATGCCTGATTGCAGCCGCAGCATGGCTGCGCAGGTCCTTGTGCTTCCCCATAGCGGTCCTGGGTTTGGGGACGTCCTTTCTTTCCTCTCTGGGCGTCGCCGCGCGCGTCCTGGCTGAGGGCCATTTTCAATACCGCATGGGCGGATGGGCGCCGCCTTTGGGCATCGCCCTGGAAGTGGATTACCTGAACGCGCCGGTGCTTGTGGCGGTCTCCGGGGCCGCCCTGGTCAGCCTGATTGCAACGCGTCAAATCGTAGAAAGGGAACAGGGGCCTAAAGCTCCCGCCTTTTACACCTTGATGGTGCTGGCCGTCACCGGCATGCTGGGCATGACCGCCACCGGTGACGCCTTCAACCTGTACGTTCTGCTGGAAATCTCCTCCATTACCGGATACGCCCTCACCGCTTCGGGGGATCGTTTGGCGCCGCTCGCAAGCCTGCGGTATTTACTGCTTGGTACGATAGGGGCTTCGTTTTATCTTTTGGGCGTAGGGCTCCTTTATATGATGACCGGCACCCTGAACATGGCGGATTTAAGCGGGCTTTTGCCGGCATTGTACGGCTCGGACGCCGTTTTCGCCGCCTTCCTGCTCATCTTGTGCGGAATCTGGCTGAAGGCGGCCTTGTTTCCCTTGCACGCCTGGCTGCCGGGCGCCTATTCCCACGCAAGCCACGCCTCCGCCTGCCTCTTGGCCCCCCTCATGACCAAGGTGATGATTTACGTCATGCTGCGGATTATGTTCACTGTTTTCACCCCCGCTTACGTGTTTGAACAAATATCCTTGGAGGGATTTGTGGTGACCCTCGCCGTCGTCGCCGTCGTCGCCGGCTCGCTCATGGCCCTGGCGCAGCGAAACTTACGGCGTATGGCCGTGTACATAGTGGTTGCGGAAGTGGGCTACATGGTCGGAGGCGCCTGGCTGGGAAACCAGACCGCGTGGACGGGCGCCATCCTGCATCTTTTGAACGACGTCCTCATGACCTTGTGCCTGTTTTTGGCCATAGCCGCCCTGGCCGGCAGAATGGAAACCACGGATTTTAAGGATCTTGAAGGCCTTTTTTCAACAATGCCGTTTTCCATGGGCGCCCTGGTTTTGGGCGCCATGTCCATCATCGGCGTTCCGCCCGCGTGCGGGTTCTTCAGCAAATGGTTCTTGCTGAAAGGCGCCATTGAGGCGGGGAGGTACGACTTCCTGGCGGCCCTTTTGTTTTCCAGCTTGATCAACGTGGTCCTCTTTTTCCGATTGTTCGAGTACGCCCTGTATTCCGGGGACGATCATCACGGCCATGGAGGACACAAATATATTGAAATTCATGAGGCGCCGCTGTCCCTGGTTGCGTCCTTATGGGCGGCGGCCGCCGGAATACTGGCCGTGGGGTTTTATTCCGGCTCAATCGTAAACAATTTCATCAAACCGGCGCTTATGTGACGGCGCATCCCGGAGCCTGAGAGTGCACGAAATCGTCTCCATTCGGCCCCTTCTGGCGGTAATCGCGTCCCTGGCTGTGACGCCCATCCTGCTCTCCGCCCGCTCTCCCAATGTGCGGGAGGGATGGACCTTTGCGGCGGGCGCCGTAAAGCTGGGAATCGTCCTTTCCATGCTGCCCGCCGTGCTTGGCGGAAACGTTTTTTGTTTCGCTCTGACGGAAGTGATCCCCGGAATTCGCCTGGCTTTTCGCGTGGACGCCATGGGCATGTTGTTCGCCCTGGTGGCTTCCACCCTGTGGATCGTAACCTCGGCCTATTCCATCGGCTACATGCGCGGCCTGGACGAGCACTCCCAAACCCGATACTACTGCTTTTTTGCGATTGCTCTCTCCGCAACCATCGGGGCGGCCTTCGCCGCCAACCTTGTCACCCTGTACATGTTCTACGAAATTCTTTCGTTCGCCACCTATCCTCTGGTCACCCACCATCAGGATGAAGAGGCCAAAATCTCCGGCCGCAAATACCTGTTTTTTATTGTAGGCGGATCCGTGGTTTTGGTTTTGCCGGCCATGATCATCTGCCACATGAAGGCCGGAACCCTGGACTTTGCGCCTCAGGGATTTTTGGCCGGACATGTGACCCAGGGCTTGGCAACCGTGCTTCTTCTTTTGTTCGTGTTCGGTTTGGCCAAGGCCGCGCTCATGCCCATGCATTCCTGGCTGCCGGCCGCCATGGTGGCGCCGACTCCGGTGTCCGCGCTGCTGCACGCAGTGGCGGTGGTCAAGGTGGGGGCTTTTTCTGTAGCCCGGGTTCTCACCGGGGTTTTCGGCGTCGATCTTTTAGCGCAATACGGGCTGGGAACCTTGCTGGCCGTGCTGGCTTCCATCACCATTTTGGTCGCTTCCTTTATCGCCTTATCCCAGGACGGGCTCAAAAGGCGGCTGGCCTTTTCCACCATTGGGCAGTTATCGTACATCCTTTTGGGCGTGGCCCTTTTAACGCCTAAAGGCATAACCGGCGGACTGGTGCACATCGCCATGCACGCCTTTGGGAAGATCACCCTGTTTTTTTGCGCAGGGGCGATTTTTGTCGCTGCGGGAATAAAAAACATCTCCGAAATGAAAGGGCTCGGCCGGCGCATGCCCATAACCATGGGCGCCTTTTTTATCGGCAGCCTGTCCGTGATCGGGCTGCCGCCCGGCGGCGGATTCATTTCCAAGTGGTTCCTGGCGCTGGGCGCCCTGGAATCCCATGAACTGGCCTTTTTAGGCGTGCTGCTTTTCAGCTCTTTTTTAAATGCGGCGTATTTTCTGCCAATCGCCTACAACGCGTTTTTCGCCAAGCCGCCGGATGACGCCAAGGACGCGGGCTTTCAGGAAGCCCCGCCATGGTGCGTGGCCCCCCTGGCGTTCACCGCCATGGCTTCGGTGTGGCTGTTTTTCAATCCCTGGCCCTTTCTTGACTTGGCGCGGCTCGCCGCGGCTCAGGTTATAGGAGGTTAAGCATGGCCGACAAAAAGCCCGGGCCGGACCGGGAGGAAATCATGATTCTGGACCACGAGCCTCAACCGGGCTATCGCACAGCGCTCATCGCAGTCGTGATAGCAGGCGTTTTATGGCTTGCGGTCTGCTTTATGGGGGTGTTTCATCATGGCTGATAAAACCGGTTGGTTCGATAAACCCGGCAATTTCAAAAAGTTTTTACGAGGCTTTTTTGCAATCCTCATCGTCCTTTTAATTGCGGATCTGTTTGTGCCCAAGCATCCCCATTTCCCCTGGGAGTATGCGCCGAATTTTTCAGCCGCCTACGGGTTCATCTCCTGCGTTCTTTTGGTGGTAGTGGCCCGAGGGCTAAGGCGCATCGTAATGCGAAAAGAGGATTATTATGATTCCTGACATCCCGCCAGGACTCCTGATCGTCTGCGGAGCGCTCCTGGTTCCCTTTCTCAGAGGGGGAGTCCGGAAGGCATGGGTGTTGATCCTGCCTTTGACGGCGCTGGCCATCGCCGCCACCGCCCCGGAGGGCGCCCGGTGGACCGTCGACTTTCTGGGGCAGAAGCTGGTCCTGTTTCACATGGACCGTTTGTCCCGGGTTTTTGGAATCATTTTCTCCCTGATCACGGTTATCGGTTTCGTTTTTGCGCTAAAAGTCGAAGACTCACTCCAGCATGCCGCAGCCCTGGTGTATGCGGGAAGCGCCCTGGGCGTGACCTTCGCCGGGGATTTTCTTTCCCTTTACGTGTACTGGGAATTCATGGCCGTGGCCTCCACCTTTCTGGTGCTGGCGCGGCGAACCCCGGAAGCCCGGGCGGCCGCGTTTCGCTATATTCTGGTGCACCTGGCCGGGGGATTGGTTTTACTGGCGGGAATCGTCCTCTGGTATTACGAAACCGGAAGCCTGGCCGTCGGGCATATCGGCCTTAACGGATCGGCTTCCTGGCTGATCTTCCTGGGAATCGCCGTGAATGCGGCCATACCGCCCCTGCATCCGTGGTTAAAGGACGCCTATCCCCAAAGCACGGCAACGGGAGCGGTCTTCCTTTCCGCATTCACCACCAAAAGCGCCGTCTATTTGATGGCCCGCACCTTTGCAGGAACCGAATTGCTCATCTGGCTGGGCGCGATCATGACGTTCGTCCCCATCTTCTACGCGGTCCTGGAAAACGACATCCGAAGCGTTTTGTCATACAGCCTGATCAACCAGGTCGGGTTCATGATGTGCGGCGTGGGGATCGGCACGGAACTGGCCATCAACGGAACCGTGGCCCACGCCTTTTGCCATATTTTATACAAGGCGCTGTTGTTCATGGCCGCCGGAAGCGTGCTCCACGTCACCGGACGCATCCGATGCACGGACCTGGGAGGGCTATACAAATCCATGCCGCTCACCTGCCTCTTTTGCATTGTGGGAGCGGCGTCCATATCCGCCTTTCCGTTGTTTTCCGGGTTTGTCAGCAAGTCCATGATCGTCTCCGCCGCCGGATACGGACATCTATCCGTGATTTGGCTCATGCTTCAATTCGCCTCGGCGGGCGTGTTTCATCATGCAGGCATCAAGGTGCCATTTTTTATGTTTTTTTCCCACGACCAGGGGATTAAGGCCAAGGAGCCTCCATTGAATATGCTTCTGGCCATGGGAACGGCCGCCTTTTTGTGCATTGCGGTGGGCGTGTATCCCAAGCCCTTGTACGCCATTCTGCCTTTTCCCGTGGACTATGTCCCGTACACGGCGGCCCACGTGGTCGGGCAATTGCAACTCCTGTTATTCGGCGCCCTGGCCTTCGCCCTGCTCATGCTGTCCGGCGTGTACCCCCCGGAAATCAGGGCGATTAACCTGGATACGGACTGGTTCTACCGCAAAGGCTTCCGCGTTGCGGACAAGGCTTTGGGAACCGTTTTGAACGGAGTCAATAAAGCCGCGGCCGGGCTTTTCTTCGGAGTTATTCCCGGAGCCGCGGCGCGATTTTCATCAAACGCCCCGGTGCGTATTGCCGGCGCGCCATTGGCCGGGCTGTTTTGGCTGTTGGGATGCAGGGGCCAATACCTGAAATTCAGGATGGATTTTTTGCGGAAATCCTTTGAAAAGGAGTCCCTGCCCGTGGGATGGGCGGCCGCGGCCGTCGCCGTGATGTTCGTGCTTCTATATGTTTGGAATTAATCCCCTATGCGGTGAACGGACGGGGGATTTCGGGTGCATGAACTTATCTCTCAGGCAGTCATGTAATTTTATTTCCAGAACGAGAGATAAACATCGCGTCCCCCTGAAATCTGTAATGAATCGAAAAACCCGGAGGCGTACTATGCCGTCACTGGCCCAAATGAAAAATATCCGCATGATGTCTATTTTGTCCGACGACATGTTGAATCGAATTCTTCCCTTGATTACGGAGGAAAGCTACGCCGCCGAGCAGGAAATATTTTGCGAGGGCGACCCTGCGGACGCCGTTTATGTGCTTGTGAAGGGCAAGGCCCTGTTGAACAAGTCCGCTTCCAACTCCGTGTGCGTTGCCGTTTCGGCCGTAGATCCGGGCGACGCCTTTGGCTGGAGCGCCATCTTGGGGCGTTGCATATACAGCGCCACGGCCACGTGCGTGGAGGAAAGTCTGCTTTGGAGGATGCCGGGTAAGGCGCTTTTGGATCTGTTGAACGAGGATCCCGTCATGGGACACAAGGTTATGGAGTTTTTAGCGCAAACCCTGAACGAACGCCTGGAAAAGCGCACCACCCAACTTTTTAAAACCCTGCTGGAACATATCGAAATGGTCTGCGGCCTGGAAGGAGCTAATTGATTTTGCGGCAACCGATGACGTTAAACCGATAAACGGGATGCCAAGCCTTTATTGATTAGCGACTTCCGCAAAACTCATTGTAACAAAAAAGGTCCCATCGAACGCCCATGTCGCATTCGCACGGGACCATGAGAAGAGGAGGGGGCGGGACGAGAATCGAACTCGTACACTGCGCAGCATCGAGGGGTTTTTGAGTTCGAAAAATCTGGAACAAGAATATTTAATTTCTTAACTATTTGAAATAATTGCCCATTTGAATGGGTCCTTTTGGCTTTGTTAGACATTTTTAGAACTTTTTTGAGCTTGGCGGCACAATTTGGGCGCAATTTTGCCAATAGATGAGCAAAAAGCAGAAAAGGAAAAATGGAAGCGTTCAGGGGGGATTTAGCCCAGATTGGCGATCCTGGCACGGTCGCTCGGCCGGCCATTGAGGAAATCGGAAGTAATTTGGACGAGCCTGGGAACCCTCAGGACGGACCGGATAAAGTCCCGGGCCGTTTCCCTGGACTCCCTGCACACGCCGGAAAGTTGGGCGACCAGGGCGGAGAACCGGGGGCCGCAGCCGGTCTTGCTTTCCTCTGAAGAGCCGGAAATCAAAGAAGAACCGGAAGCAGAGGAAGCTGAGGAAGCTGAGGAAGCGGAAAAATCCGAAGCTCCGGAAGAAGAACAGAAAGAGGAATAGGCCGCCCCTAACCGGCCTGATTCAATAGGAAATTCAACGGCGACGGGCGTGTTGGAATTTCCCAACCCCCTTTGCCGTTTTTTCGTAGTTGCGGGGTTTCCCCGCGCTGTAGTTGTGGGCCCCCCGCCCGTAGCCGCGCGGTCCCCGCGCTCAAAAACAGGGCTCGCCCGGCATTTTTTTTGGGGTGGCCCAGGCAGCGTGGTTTGCTGCCTGGGTTGCGTTAGCAACAGAAGGTGCGCCCCGCATAGATGATGGAAATCAGGAATGCATGGCGGGCGAAAAGTCTTTTTCGAAACCGTTTTTCGGTAGCCGCCGGGTTTCCCGGCCATTGTAGTCGCGAGGTCCCCGCGCTCGTGGTTGCGAGGTCTCCTCGCCTGTAGTTGCAAGGTCTCCTCGCCTGTAGTTACGGGATTCCCCAGCCCGAAATTGTGCAGTTTTCCGGCCGAAACCATGGGGCCTTTGATCCCGGCCATGGTCATCTTTTAGAAACCGCGTTGGAAGATTCGCCCGTCATTTCCACCGTTTCCCGCAACATGCTAGAAAAGATTAAGAAACCCCTTGCAAAAACCGGCGGGATGATGCATAAGGGGGAGCATCTTTGCAAGGCGGACGCCCATCCCCGGGAATTGACATCCAAAGAACCGCTTTGCACGGGGCTTTTCGCCCCCGTAACATATCTTGCGGAGAGATGGCCGAGCTGGCTGAAGGCGCTCGCCTGCTAAGCGAGTGTGCGGGGAAACCTGCACCGAGGGTTCGAATCCCTCTCTCTCCGCCATATTTTCAAGCACTTAGCTAATCCCATCAAAACCTAACTTTCCCCGTTTTCGGAGTCCTCGTTGGCCGCATGGTTGGCCGCTTTATTTTCGTCCGCATCTTCAATGGCCCCTGAAACCTCATCCAATCCGGGGACCAGAGACCCTAAATAGATATCAGTCGTGGACTCCCTTTTATGGCCTAAAAACTTGCCCACGTCCCTGGTCTTAACTCCCTTCTCCTTAGCCTTGTGGGCCGCTAGGTGTCGAAGTGAGTGCCAATTGAACTCTTTTACTCCAGCCTTGGCGCAGAGCCCCTTAATCAGCTTCTTGATCCGGCTATTGTACACGTATCGGTAGCCTGTCCTGGGGTTCGTAAATACATAAGGGCTTCGCTTATCCCTTGCCGACCAAAGCCGACGGATGATCATCAACAACTTCGGGCCTATTGCCACAAGCCGGGGTTCCAAAGCCCCGCCCTTGCGTTTCCTGGTATACAACGTGATCCGTCGGGCTTCAAAATCAACATCATCCCACATTAGGCTTAGGATCTCCGAGACCCTGGCCCCTGTATAGTGCACCGTTTCAATCAGATCCCTATCCTCGCCGGCCATCAGCAGTACACGATGGTAATCCTCGATCGGCGGGACATACCTTTTAAATGAATCTTCCTGATACTTGGCGACGGGCAGACAGGGGTTACGAGCCATGAGCCAATTCCTTTGCGCCCAATTGGCCAACGCCGAAAGATCCCGTAAATAGCGGTTGGCCGCCTTATTCCGGTCAACCAAGCGGCCAACCTGTTTTCTTTTTAATCTCTTATTCGTTTCTGCTTTCTTGTTGTGCCTGGTCACATTCTCGATTCGGGCCTCATTCTCAGCAGCAATTCGAGACCTCTCGTGGCTTAAAAATTCCTGGATCATTTCCGGCCTGATGCTATCCACGTCCGGATCATACCCCATGAAAGTCACAAATTGACTAAAAACAAAGGATTTCTGTCGCGTTGTGTTCTTCGTCATACGCCCATCCAGTGTCATCAGGTACTTATTGCAGACCACGGAGAATGCCAAACCTGTCTTCGGAGGCGCTTTCAGATGCTCCCTTAGCCTGTTTTCCGCATCCCTGGCTTCTTTTTTGGTCCTGAACCCCTGCTTTCGATACCTTTGCCCCTGATACCGGAACGTGTAGCCCCAGCCCGTCGCTGTTTTTGATTGTCCCACTTTGCGCCCTCCTTTCGCAGAACTTTATTACCTTCTCAACATCAAACCTCACGGCCTTAGTTTTACCATGACGTGATGGAGGTATAAAAAAGTGAGGCAACTCCTGCCAAAACGACCTTCGACGGGCAGTGTTATATGGCACTGCAAAATATGCAGCAAGCCCCTTTATATCCACAATTTCAGGCACTTCATTATCCCCATAAGAGCCGGATGATAGTCTGTAGAAACAAACCCTACATTCCCTCCGGAACATCCTCGCGCTGGAGGATTTCCGACGGGATTTTGCCGGCCAGGTCAATGCCGGATTCCAGAAAAACCTGCACCAATTCTGACTTTTTGCAGGTTTCGAACTTGCCGCGCTTCTTGCCCAGGGTCTCGAACAAAAAGGCCTTGGCTTCGCCGCTTGAGAATATTTCAAAAAGATTCCCAAGCTCGATTATCTCAGCCTTGGTTTTTCTTTTGAGATATTCCTCTGTGATTTCCCACTCGGTCCCTATATCAACGCCCAGGTAGGCGGCCACGTGGGGACGGACGCCATAGGTTCTTTCCTGCAGGGCGATTTGTGCGGAAACTTCCTTGATCCGGAGCATGGTCTCATCCAGGGAGATATCGGTGATTGTCCGGAACAACACCCGGTCGTCAATTTCCAGGTAGGCCCAGGATTCTCCCGGATGCTTGACCTTACCGACTTTATACGTCTCTCCGTACCAAGTCTTGGCGTCCTTATTGGAGGAAAGCAGAGCGAACAGCGCCAGATGGAAGGACTTGTCTGCACTCGGATCCACATCTTTGAGCCGCAGCGGAATCTGTTGTTGGAAAAACTTTTCACGGAACTCCGGGCCGTGGTTTCGATCCCTGGGCGCCGGGCCTGAAGACGTGGAACTAGGGGCTGTCAATTTCCTGAAGCACCCTTTATCCCCCAGGCAGACACGCCCCTCGTAGATTTCTCCCCGGGTCCGCAATATCGTTCCAAATGACTCGCACCTCATGCAGTCATCAGGAACCGCGTCGCCCCAGAATCTTTCATAGTCTTGCCAACTAACATTATCATCAAACACAAATGCATTTGTAATGAGCTTCATGGTCTTGCGGAATTGGGGCCAATTGTCCGTCAACCAGGTCCGTTGATGCTCTTTGAAGCACGCCGTCTTCATACAAAGCGCCTTTTTCGACTCAACGTCAAAAAGACTCATTTGCGTGCTTGAGTTGAAAGCGCATGTGTTGCACCCGGCATCTTTGGCGCTAAACAATGCGGACTTGAGCGGGATCGCCTGGTCGTCAATTGCTGATTTAAGCTCCTTAACGGACATACGTTCATCGACCAAGACCTCCAATTGCTCCAAAAGATCATCCTTGTCCGGAATCCGAAGTAACTGCTCCAAATGCCCAAATCTGACACTGTCCCCATCCCAGGCATCCAGGACCTCATCAGGCAGATCCAGGACGCGAACCCGGCGGCGGATGTATCCCGGGCTTATCCCGGTCCGGCCGGACAGATCCTCCAGGGCCTCCGGCCCCTTGCGGTCCAGATAGGCTTTAAAGCCCCTGGCTTCCTCCAGTTCGTCCAGATCCTGGCGGGCCAGGTTCTCGATCACCATGGCGTCAAAAGCCTGATCATCGCTCATAACGCGAACCATGCAAGGAATCGTGGTCTTGACAAGGCCTCCATTTTTCTTGGCAATGGAGCTTAACGCCCGATAGCGACGCTCGCCAGCGACAATTTCAAAGGATGCAGCTTCGGACTTCGCCGTGAGGGCCTTTTTCCCTTTGGGCTTTTCCTGCGCCAGCGGGTCAACGGGACGCACTACGATAGGCTCCAGGATGCCAATGGCGCGTATGGATTCCACCAGTTCGTCCATACCCTTTGGGTCAAACGATTTACGGGGGTTGTGGGGGCTTGGGGTGATTAGGGAGAGAGATATCTCCCGGAATTCCGACTTTTCCATGTTTCCCTCCATTATATATAGGTCACTAACCCGGTCACTGGGTTATTTAGGGTCCGCCTCGATGGTTATGGTCGTAGGCGTAGGATCCGGATCTCCCCACTGCACAAACGAAAACGACTCGGGATCGGGAACGGGCAGCTCCGACGAGAATTGGGACTTTAACCAACACCCCTCCTCCATGTCCTTATGCGGGGGATACCCTTCATAGCAGTGGATGGCTCCATCCTCATCCCTGACCAGATAGCCGCCCAACACCGCACTTTCAGGCGCCTTTTTTCTGGATTGCCGCTCCGGCTTCCAGTTGGGATCGTACCCCTCGCAGAATCGCGCCAATTTTTCCGAGCCGGAAATAACCTCCCTGGCGTCTTTCCAGGTTCTGCCGTCGCATGCGTCGTGAAAGCAGTGGTAGGTAAGAAACGGCTTGTTAGGGCTGGATACGATGGCTGCTTCGCCGTCGCGATGGGAAGAATCAAACACGCACTCCTTGAGCAGATACGACGTTTTATTGCCGTCCGATTTGATCCCCGTGAGTTCCCGGCCGTAGTGGCGAAGATACTCCTCAACCATTAGGGGCCCCAAGACGCGCTTCCCGGAGCCAACCCCGGCGGCATCAAAAAAGTCCTTGGTTTCACCCTTAATCTGCTCGTCGATTACATCCCCAAATCCTCCAGCCAACAGCAAGCTATACGCCCCGGCCACAATCCAGGCGAAGATTCCCTCTTTTTCCCTCATGAGTTGTTCAAACAGGTTGATGTCTCGCTCCTCTCTCCTGAATCTGCGGGGAAAATTGAGGACAACGAATCTGCGCTGAAAGGCGTATGATGAATCCGCAATGGCGGGCGGCGTATTCATCGCAAAAATGTGCTTTGCAAAAGGCCTGAAGGACACCCGGGAGCCATACTTGACAGCGCCCTCCATCACCTGACCGGACACGGCCGATTTAAACACGGGAGTAGCATTCAGATTCCAGCGAATCGGATCTCCGCTAACCAGATTTACCATCTTGTCTTTTAGGAACGGAATGTTAAACCCTACCTGCAGGTCAGGAAGAGACACAGAACAACAGTTCTCACGGCCAAAAATCCCTGACAGAACTTTCAAAACTGTACTCTTGCCGTTGGCGCCGTCGCCGAACAAAATCAGTGCTGTCTGGTAATTACACATCCTCATGAGGCAGTAGCCCATGAACCCCTGAAGGAAATCTGCCTTTACAGGATTGTCAGGAAAAATCTCTTCCAAAAATTGTTTCCACCTGGGGCAGGCCGCATCCGGCTTGTAAGCAACATCCAGCACAGGAAGATCGCTAACATCCTCCACCACATCAGAATATAGCCCCGCGTCTCTCAAATCCACCACGCCGTTATCCACCCTCACCAACAGTTCGAAATCTAACCTTTTGTTCACTTTACCCTCCAATTTCTACAGGTTTAAAAGCCAGGTTTAAAAAGCACCGTTCACGCTGGCCGTTGTATATGGGACGGGAGTCTTCAACCTCCGGGAATTCGTTTTCCACGCAATGATAAAAACGGATCTTGCCCAGGGTTCTGATCCCGTCATTCTTCGCC
Organism: Desulfatibacillum aliphaticivorans DSM 15576; assembly: GCF_000429905.1. Classification (NCBI taxonomy): domain Bacteria; kingdom Pseudomonadati; phylum Thermodesulfobacteriota; class Desulfobacteria; order Desulfobacterales; family Desulfatibacillaceae; genus Desulfatibacillum; species Desulfatibacillum aliphaticivorans. Next base: position 69,248 of record NZ_KE386982.1, read on the forward strand.
CAATCCTTGTACATTTCAAAAAGCTGTTGCTTCGGAACATGGCTGCCCATCTCGACCCTAACCGTCTCATCAAAAAAGTTTTTGGTCGGGTCTATGTCGCTCATGAACTTCCTGGTATCCTTCTCCACTTGGCCATCCACATCGAAGCCGTTCCGGTTCATCAATTCCATCGCCCCGGCCACCATCCAGATAAAAATCCCGTTTTTCTCCGCCAGGAGCTTGGGCAGAAGGTCCGGATCCCGTTCTTCCTTTTTGAATTTCCGGGGAAAATGCAGCACGATGACTTTTCGGGAGAATCCGTCCGTCCGGTCCGAGATGGCCGGCGCCTGGTTCATGGCGAACAGAAATTTCGCAATGGGCTTGAACGATATGCGCTGCCCATACTTGAAAGCGCCCTCCATGGTGTCTCCGGAGATCGCCTTTTTTATTTCCGAAGTCCCTTTAGGCTGGCGGTCCCCGCCTTCCTCGTAGACGATGTTGACCAGCTTGTCCTTGAGATACGGGATATTGAATCCGATCTGCAGGTCGGAGAGAGAGACGGAACAGCAGTTTTGCCGTCCGATCATGTTCTCCAGGACTTCCAGAACCTTGGACTTGCCGTTGGCGCCGTTGCCGTACAGGAAAAGCGCCCGTTCATATTTACAGGTAGGCATAAGGCAGTAGCCGAAAAACTGCCTTAAAATGGTTTCCTTCTCGGGTTGGCCGGGGAATATTTCTTTAAGAAATTGGTTCCACCTGGGGTAGCTCCTCTCGACGTACTGATTTGCCATGTCAAATTCCACGTCCAACTGCACGCGGCTGCCGTATTTGGGATCATGCGGCTTCAATTCCAGCGTTGACAGATCCAGCATCCCATTATTGACGTTCACCAGAGCCTCTTCCCTGGGCCAATTCTCTTCTTCCAGGTTAACGGCCGATTTAAACACGTCGGTCACACTGGACAGCATCGAGGATCTCGTCTCGTTTTTCATGCATTGGACGATGAGCTGCTTCAGCGTCGCGTCGCTGAACAGCTTCCACACCCCGCCTTCGTAGCGCCAGATCTGCCCGGCCGTGGACACAACGGGAGAGAGCCAGGTCGCCAGATAGTTTGCGAGCCAAGCCTCCTTGAACGTGCCGCGTTTCCGTCCGTCCATGGCGAAAAAATCAAAGGGATCCACTTTGCCCGGAGGAGTTAAATCCTTATTGTCAGACCCCACCTCAATCGTCGGGGTGATAATAAGGTTGGCCGCCCACGAATCCCCATTCCCATTGCCCTGGCCATTCCCCGACCCGTTGCCGCCATTACGTCCGGATTGCTGCGCCGGCTTCCAGTTGGGATCGTAGTTCTCGCAAAATTGCGCCAGCTTATCCGAGCCGGAAATCACGCCCCTGGCGTCTTTCCAGGTTCTGCCGTTGCATGAGTCGTGAAAGCAATGATAAGTAAGAAATGGTTTATTGGGGCTGGATACGATGGCCGCTTCGCCGTCGGAATGGGAGGGATCAAAAACGCACTCCTGGAGCAAAAACCATGTTTTGTCCCCGTCCGGCTTGATCCTTTTTATCTCACGCCCATAGTGGGTCAGATACTTTTCAACATCCAGAGGCCCCAAGTCACCGCCCGTGGGATCGTTTTTCCGGGGCTGCACGGCAGGCGGCTGGGCCTTATTGGAGGAGGACGTGGAGGGCGCGCCGCCCTTATCATCTTTCGGAGCCATGGCGGCCAACTTCTCCAATAACTCCAGGGGGACCACGGGTACGTCCGCCAACGCGGCGGGAGCATTATTTAACAGCCTGGATCTTCGGTGAGGGCGATCATCGGTATGATCCCCTTTCCGCGCCATGGTTCCGTAGAGCTTCCAGATCCGGGAAGCGTTAAACACCTTCTGGTCTATATCCACTCCATCCACTTGGATTTTCGCCTGCAGGGCGGCCAGACATAGGTGTATCAAGCCCTTGGATTCCGAAATTTCCAGAGTGTTTTCCAGGTCCGGAAGACGGTAACACACATGATAACCGTTGCCGGAAAGCGCCCGGACGCCGGGAGGAAAGCCCAACTCCTTTTCAAGAAGGTTCACCACGTTGACCGCAGCTTCTTTTGCCAGCCCCAACTCTTGTTTTGAACTCGAAATGCCCGCCGGTCGCTTTGGGTCCAGATCGATGGGAAGCCACCGAATTGCCTTGATATGATTGTTTCCGGTTGTAAGGCCCTTCTTATTAGCGACGATCAAACGGTTGCTGGCACGGGCGAGAAGGGCGGGGTCACAGGGGTTTATTGTAAAATATACGCCGCTGGTCTTGGCCTTTCCGAGCTTTTCAGCCGCAATGCCAAAATCCTTGGCATTATCGAAGTAACCAAAAACGGTTCCATCCCCCCTGGCGAAGCCATCCCAGACCGGATTCTTTCCGTTGGCGCCCAGGGCGCGGATCTCCACAACCTCTCCGGGCTCGAAAAACAGGTTGTAAACCCCCTCCATTGACATCTATCAATCGCCCTTTCTTCTCTGAATCCCGTGCTTTTTCATCCAATTCGAAAGGTTTCTCACGCTGGTGCCCAACTGCTCTGCAATACTTTTCTTGGTGACGCCCAATCCCGCCAACTCACGGATCCACGCCTCATGCGCATCCAGCTTGGAGCGGCCCACGCCCTGGGGACGGCCCAACTTCTTGCCCTGGGCCTTGCGGGTCGCCAAAGCCGCCTTGGTGCGCTGGCTTATCAGATCCCGCTCGATCTCCGCAGCCATGGCGAACACCATGGCCACAATCTTGGATTGCATGGTGCCGTCCAGGGACCAATTCCCTTTTGCCGCATACACGCGGATCTCCCGCTCCACGCACAAAGCCAGGATCTCCATGATTTCCAGCATGGATCTCCCCAGGCGGGAAAGCTCCGCAGTCAGGAGGACGTCGCCGGTTTCAAGCCGCTCCACCAGTTCACCCAGCTTGCGTTTTTTCCAGCTCACTTTGCCTGATACCGAATCTTCGATGAATTCCACCTGGCCCAGGGATTTCTCATTAGCCAGGTTCAGGATTTCCAGGCGTTGATTGTCTACGTCCTGGCGGTCCGTGGAGACCCTCAGATAGGCTATCGTTCGCATACGATTTCCTCCGTTAAAGGATGCATGAGCCGCCCCGCCTGCCATCCTGGGAGGGACTCGTTTTGGAGCGGCCCATGCTGCAACTTGCATTTCACACTGTAGGATTAAACACTGCTTCTTCTCACCTCTACCTGCTTATAGGCGGCACCCCCTTTCAAAAAACTTCCCATCAGTCATGGAACAAAGGCCTCCCATTGCCGGACCTCTCCAAAATCGCCCGGGCGCCTTCCAGCATCCAACAGAAAATGCCATCCCTCTCAGACTGGAGTTGCACGTCCAGGCCTTGATCCTGTGCATAAGGAGGCAGGCTGTTTTTAAACTCAACGCAAAGCATGGAGCCGCCAAGCCCGCCCTTTAAATCTTGGGGCTCCGGGGCTCTTTCGGCCTCGATGATGAACTTGGCGGTGTTCTTGAATTGAAAAGCGAAACGGCCTGGACTTTTCGCCAGCATGGAATCCCCGGCGATAAGCCGCCGGAACGCCACACGGGACAAACCATCCGACTCCAGCCCCATGCAAAAGCTCAGGTTCAGCAGCTTCCCGGGAAGCAGGGCCAATTTCTCCATTTCCGATAGTTCCTTCAGCCACACGCCGGCGACATTCCGCAAGCCCAGTACATGCACCAAAGCCCGGATCGCCGTGGACTTCCCGCTATCTTGCGGCCCATGAATAAGCAAAAACTTGCCGGAGTGAACCATGGGGAGCAGGCACAGGCCGAAATATCGCTGCAGCAAGGTTACGGGACGCGGGGCGCCGTCAAAGGCTTCGACCAAAAACTGCATCCACCGGGGACATTGGGCGCCCTTATCGTACCTTGCGGCAATTTGAACCCGGCTGTACGATCCTGAAAAGTGAGGCCTCAAAAGGCCTGTAGCGGCGTCCACGATGCCATTGCCGCAATTGACAAGGCGTGTAGAAGGATTCGGGTCCCAAGGATTCGGAGCAGCATCCACAATCACGGAAAGCTCTTCAAAAACGGCGTCCGTATACGCCCGTCCGCCGGCCTTGGACAAATCCGAGGCGATCTCATCAGCCATTACCAACCGGTCCACGTGAGCCCAGACTCCATGGCAGAATGTCCAGAACTCCATGCCGTCATAAATCAAAGGGTCAAAACGGCGCTTTAAAAATAGGGCCGCATGAACCGCAGGCGCCTTCCAACCGTCGCCGGAAACCTCCTGGGACGGCGACAATGCATTCTCCATCAATTCAGCTTGCATTTTCCCCCTTTATAGTGGCTTGCCCTGTTCGCAAATGCGTCAGATGAGGTCCGCATTGCTACTTGACCCGTCAGGGCTGCCGGGAGGAGCCTGTGTGTTTCGCATTTTTTGCATCATTACATCCAAATCGGCCTGATTCCATGTCCTGGCGTTGGGCGATCCCGAGTAAGGAACGTCGTACTTCTTCGTCACCCTCTCGAATTTCTTCTTCTTCATGCAGCAATAAGCCATCGCTTCATCCGAGTTCATCCACGGCGTCTCAATAGTCCGTCCGCCCTCCAGGACAACTTGTTTCATTCATCCCTCCATGATCTGGGTCCAACCGGCCGCGCCCTTATGCCCGCCGCCGCCGCGAACCGAAGCAATCACGCTTACATCCTCCGTGTCGGAATAGACGGAGTGTGTGCGCACCAGTCGGCCGTCCTGCATTTCCTCCACGTAGCAATGGGCCACGTCGTACCCCATATCCAGGATGATCTGACCCAGGTCGCCCGAACCGGGATAGTTCACGCAAAGACAGGTTGTTCCGTCCAGATCCTCGCTCCGGCCAAGGCGCTTTGCCATGCCTTCCAGCATCACCATGCGGGACCGCCGGAAGCCTTCCCCTTCTACGACCATGCCGGAAATCATGTTCCAGGCCGACATTCCAGGCAGCAGGAGCCTGTCCCATATTTTCGCATCAGGATCATGCTCTTGGGCGATCAGGGACTCATAAAAATACCGGGTCATATCCCCCTGCTCGAAAGCCCAGATGTCCCGGTCCGCCACCAGAACAACGGCTTGCGGAGCGATCGATTCCGGGTTGCAGTATTCCCAGGTCAGGAGGCAGGCGGCTTTCTCTATGCTGCGAATACCGGCTACATGGGCAAACTGTTCGCCCATGGAGTCGAGCGCCGTCTTGTGGTGATCCACCCACGTAAAATACATGCCGGTTTCATGGATCATCTTCTCCATGCGATCCGAGTCCAGGGAGAAGTCCAGCATCCAGAGTTCGTCCACGTCCCGCGTGAAATCCTCGAAGATCTCCCACGGAACCGGGTCGCCGTATTGCATGGGAATGCAATCAACATCCAGATCCTTGGACAACTTGTGCCTTGCGGCTATGGCCGCCGCACACTTGCCGTCAGCGTCATCATGGTAGATAATTACCCTTTTCACGATTCCTCCTAACCTCTCTTCGAATCAGCCAGAACGCCCAGGCTGCAAACGCCAGGATCGATTCCGGCAAATGAGAGCTGATAAATAGTCCCACGGCTTCCGTCACTGCACACGCCGCACCCGGTTCCATTGCCATATTTCCGCCCTTATCCGTCATTTCCGTAGGGGCAGGATTCCCCTGCCTTGCAGTTGCGAGGTTCCCTCGCCTTTTAAAAGTTTTTGCGGAGCTTTTTCCAAAAAGCGACCCGCCGGAGACATGTCCTTAAAAACAATGACGGCCCAGGGCCTGGGACGGAACGCCGGTATGCGGGACGGCGCGGTCGAACCTGGCTTTTTGACTCACCCAGGCGGGCCGAAGCCGCCGTCATTTGTTCTCAACGCTTTCCAGATAAAAACGCACCTGGACTACCGTTTTTTCCAGGTCGTCGAGTTGGGCGAGGATTTGCTCCGCCTCGTTGCCGTCCAGCTTCTTGTCATCCAGGGCCTTGGCGGTTTCATCCATGACGCCCGAAAAATTAAAGGCCAATTGCGCCGTAAACTTCATAAGGTCCACCGGATCTCCCGGCTCTCCGGTGGGGCGCAGAAACGCCACCCTCCCAAGCAGATCCTCGATCCAATCCAGGGCGCGAAAATCTCTTGTCACCTGAACGATCCGGACAAAGGTCTCCAAGCCCAGTTTGGCTTCACCCTGTCCGGAAATTTCGTTCCGGAGCGTGGAGTATTTCTTGTTCACCAGGGGCGCCACGGCCTTGGTTCCAGGGATACCCACAATCACGTTGACCTTTTCCATCAACTCTTCAAAATCAGGCATGGGAACTTGCTCCATGTTTCTCCCCTCTTCCTCGTTATTGACTATTGCGACTACTCCCTCTTAAGTCCCAAACCCTTGACGGCGCGGTATCTGCCGTCCGGCCCGTTAGGGCGCCAAAAGCTCACTCCGTCCAGCGCGCTGATTTCCTTGAAAAAATTTATCAATCCCAAAGGTTGAATGGATAAATTACGGCAAAAAGCCAGATACGCCTCATAAAGCTCCTTGCGCGGAACGGAAGCCTCGGATTCCAAAAAGCAACATGAATCCAAAAACTCCCTGACCCCGCCCTGGATGGACTGCCCTCCCCCCACCAGACGGCACAAATCTCCGTAGGTTTTCCAGATCCTGGGCAAGGCTTCCGGGTTGGTGCAGACCATCCGTTGGGCCATTTCCAATAATTTGATGCGTTGACTGGGTTTTAAACCGGCTTGATAAACAAGGATGGCGTTATGATCTTCATCAGGATTGGATATTTCGTAGGAGCCTGTTCTTCTAAGCTCCGGAAGAACTTCATGCGTCACCCACCGCTTGAACGCCTTGGCCGCCTTCTTGCGGGATCGAAAAATCAGGGAATACACACCCGGCTCATTGATGATGTTTACGTTTGGATTGCCGCCATTTCGGGAGGTACTATCATTAATACTGATAGTACTCCGCTCGTCGTCATCCAACCCGCTTAGCGCCTGGGGAGTATTCTTAATCTCCAGAATCCTGCAAACGTCCGCAGCCACCCACCAGGGGGTTCCATCATCGTCCATCACAACCCGGACGCGGACGCCTTGATAATCGAAGTTCACCAGTTCATTCATCCAACTCCCCTTCGCTTTAGAAACATTCCCGTGTCTTCTTATTGTCTTGCCGGTTTTCAGGCCGTATTCTCTTTTGAAGATGGGCAAGGTTTGGAAAGGGCCGCTTTTAGATCTTCCGGAGGCCCGAACATCCACAGGATTGCGGAAACCTGCAGCCCAAGAGCCTCGAATGACAGATTTTCCAATTCTTTAGCCCTGGATTTTGTTATTCCCTTGTGCCCATTAACAACATCCGACAGGTAATTGGCGGACATTTGGCTATGCTTTGCCAATTTTTTTAGTACCCCGTATTTTATTCGCTTCATTTTCACCCTCTGACTGAGTGTTTTTACTCATTTAAAAGGGTGTATTTTAATAAGTCAAGAAAAAAACACCATTTATTTTGAGTATAGACTTTAAAAACACCCCATGATAGAGTGATTTCCAATGAAACCACTTGATATATTTCACAATTACTTTCGTGTGGCGTTGAGGGCTAAGCTCAAGGAGCAGGGCTGGGGTTCCCAAGGAAAACTTGCGGATGAAACCAGGATTGGCCGGAACGCTTTAAACGATTACCTTCGCGGAGCGAGAAATATTTCGGAAGACCGCAAAGAACGTATTGTCAAAGTTTTGGGCGCCACCTACGAGGAGATGATTGCAGAAGGAAGAAAGATTCTCTTAAAAGAGGGAGAGCCGGCGGATCTTTATCCGACTGAAGATGCACCCAGCGGCGAAGTGGTTCCATTTACGGAAACAATTGCACACCCTTCATTCCAGCAAGCCTGTCAGGATTTGAAAACCATTTTCGAGTCCGGCAACGCCAACCTTATCTCGGCAATCAGCGCAAACCTCTCCGAGCTTTCCGCGTCAGCCGGCAGCAAAGCAGAATTGGACCAGCTAAAAGCAGAGACGGAAGACCTTAAAAAACGTTTAGAGAAGCTGGAGCAAAACGAGCCCGGCCCCGCGGAAGAGGATATGGCAGCGGCCAGCGGGGCGGAATAACCGGGCTGTCGGCGTCAATTGCGCGCCGGGACAACTGCTGTGTGGGGCGGCTGGATGTTTCGGGCAAAATTCTGGATCTTTCTTACCCTCCTGGCTATCAAGGCATTGCACCTGCAAAAAAATTGATTGGGTTGAACATTGCGGAAGTGTTTCCGCATTTTCACGAGGTGGAGTCCTGCCTTCGAGCTGTTGATGCTGTCATCCGGTATAAGCGCGCCTTGGTCCACACCCATGCGGTGGCCTTTGGATCCCGCCGTGGCTTGCGCCAAGCCCGCATCCTTCCTCTATCCGACACCGAAGTCGTCTTCTTCCAATCCCATTGGAACAACTCCCGGGATTGGACCGTTTAACTAAATGCCTTGAACTAAAATTTTCTTGGTGCTATTTCCAAATTCATGAGTTTTACATGTTAACTTTTTCAGTAGTTAGACAATGTCTGTGCTAATAAAGAACTTGTTCCAGGAGGGGAAAATGTCATACTTTGGAAAGATCGTATGCGTAGCCATCTTAATCACAGTTATGCTTGGGCTGTTCGGTTGCGCTTCTATTGAATACAAACAAGGATACCAGAACAGGGAATTCTATTCCGAGCGGTTTAATGTAAACGTCCTTATATCCAATGGCTTTAGAATTATCAGCACGGCTGCTACAGGAAGCAACAAGTTGGACGAAGCATACATTTTCAGGAAGGATCTCGCGTTGGGAGAAAACTCCAATGCAATCATTATCCTTTTTTGCGACACCCTTTCACAAAGCCGCTCCAGGACAGGCAAATGGTATCTCGGCTCAAACCCATTGCTGTTTGACGACCGTCCTGTCATTGACCACGGACAGACGAAGTTCCAGAATCGCGACTATTACTATGCCGTTAAGTTTTACAATGTCATTGAAAAAGGCTCATGGCTGGATAAGGCATTCTCACAAGACGCCGACCGCCATTCGACAATGTGTATTTCAAAAGAGTACAGGCGGCTAATTAGCGGACAATACTACTTTACTATCCTGTATGCGGAAAATCTTGACGGCGGCCACGCGCCGGATGGCCTTTCCTGGAGTAATCCTAACCTCCTAACCGCTGAACAACTCTCTTTTGTCGCCGACTTCGTTAAGCGTGCTAATGAATCTTTTGAGGTCTTGGAATACAATAGCCATCCACACCAAAAGAGCATCGTCTCCGCCCGGGAGTCGCTAAAGGAAGTCAAGCCTGATAGTGTGGAGGAAGGCAGCTTGACGTCTTCCTTTTACGGCAGGGTTTATACCAACTCAGAAAAAGGCTTCCAAATCACCTTGCCTCAAGGCTCAAAAACCACTGATGAGATTGAAAAGGCTGACATACTGTCCTTCATTTCCAAGGATGTCTACTTCAATGTAAACGCCTGGCATCAGCCGGAAGGGTTGGCTGACTTCGACACAACATCCCTTTTCGATAAGCTGCTCTGCCTAATAGTTGACCCGGCGCTTGAATTAACGGTCTTGACCAGCGAGGAAGCCCGCTTCTGCGAAAGAAATGCTCGCATTCTCACCTATAAGGCATCCTTGCCAAGACACCCCTGCACCTTTGGAAAGTGCTATATCTTGTCTAATGGAAGCCACTTATTTCTTCTGGACTTCATGGTTAAAGACACCTATTGCATGCCTGCCAGGGAACAGTTCAAGCAAAAGGAAGTGTATGCGGATGAGGTTTTGGAGTCCTTCCTATTCATAGATTGAGCCCCAAAGCCCCACACCTATCCCTTGAACTTCCTGGGCCTGCCTGAAAACCACCAGACGATGACGGTCGTCACGGTGAACACCGCCGTGGTGACCGTATATTCGAACACCTGCCAGAACAGCTCGGGTTTTTGCTCCAGCAGCACGTCCAGGGGGATGATGTCCAGAAACTCCCAGACCAGCCAGAACAGCATTAATGCCCCGGCGTAGGACAGGTTGGGCCGGACCGTAGCCCGGTAGAAATCCGCCAGGATCAGCAGCCAGGCGGCAAAAGATCCGGACTTGATTGCAATCCCACTGGAATAGGTGGCCTTGTCCGCCGCGAAGGAAGCCTCCATGGCCTGGTTCTCGGAAACCTCCACTCTGGCCGCAGCCTCAATGTTGGCCAGCCTGGATCTGCTTTCGATCTCCATGGCCAGAATCTCCCGTTCCCGGTCCATCATCTTTTCTTCGTGCTCGTAGTCCAGGCGCTTTTTCTTGAGGTCCAGCCAGCCGGACGCCAGGCTGCCCAGGATCCCCGTTACCGCGCCCATGGCTGAAGAACCTATAATCTTACCCAGCAGTCCCAGAATAATGCTCATGTCATCCTCCTTGATTACCCCCCATTCTAAAGTTTTTTGGGAAGGGGTCTGGGGAGATACTTTTTTTCAAAAAAGGGTTTCCCCGGAAAATTTCTTTCTTCGCCCTTTATTCTTCTTCTGGTAGTTCCGTTGCCCACACAATCTCCAGGCTGAACGGTTTTTTCTCCATGTGATTCACAAAACGCCGCACCGTTGGCCTGGACACAAGCACCGCGTCCTGTCCGTCCAGTTGTCCGTGCCGATCCCCCAGGAGGATGCACCCCTCGGAATGGGATTTGTAGCCCAGGGATTCGTCTCCGGCCACGTTGCCGGAGTGGAACAACACCCAGGACCGGCCCGGAACGTCCTTGATCCAGTAAAAATGCTTTTGAAACCGGTTCGACCAATGCAGCTCACACTGGTATTCTCCGGGAGGGATGCAGGATATGTTGGGCCGATTGTCCCGCCACGGCAGTTCCAGGGTCTTGCATGCAAAGCCCGCGGTTTCCAAAACGCCCAGGGTTCCCTGATCGCCGGTCCGGAACCTGGTGATTTTCACATCAGCCGCCATTTTTCCCTCCCTGCATCCTGATGGAAGCGTCCCGGCTCCCGTTTCTTTGCCCTTTTAAAAAGGAGACGTCCTTTTCCACGGCGTCGGTTTTTTGAAACAAGGTCCTGGCAATCTCTTTTCCGACAAAACGATCCGCCAGGCTTTCGCGGCATGCGGACTGGCTTTTTTGAATCTCTGCAATCTTGACGTCCATGGATTTCAGGGTTTCGTTGATCTTGTCCAGTTCGGGGCTCAGTCCGGATGCCGGCGCCGGCTTTTCTTTCGGCTCCTTTTTCGAGAGCTTTTTAAACGCCCATGCCATGGCCTGAACCAGAAGCTGTTTGGGAACCTCCAAAGCCAGCAAGAGGATGAACAAAACGACCAAAGCCTGCACGTTGTTGTTTTGAGCAAGAGCCTCCATATTGAAAAACCTTTCGTTTAGTTCCCGATTCGATCCACAAGCCAGTGGTGGGCTGCATCATTAACTTTCGACTCCGCCTGCAGGAATATATCGATGGTGGAGGCTCCCGAAAAGGACGGCGTGTTCGGCGCCAAATTCAGAGAAGCAAAGTCTGCATCCTGGGCGCCCTTGTAGGACAGGGACACGGATCCGGCCGCGTCAATGGAGATCCGAAGCAAAATACTGCCTCCATATGTGTAGGAAACCGGATCGTATTTATTGGAGTTTCCGTCGCCGTCAAAACTCCGGGCCTGAATCCAGCCGCCAGCCAGCCAAAGGATGCCGGCGCTGTTTGACAGGGCGCCGCTCTGCAGCCCTTCGGCAATGGCGCCGCCGTGGAAGGCGTAAAGGGCGAAGCCGGAACCGGAAACCTGGTCATTATAGCCCGGGCATTCCACAGCGGCCTCGATGGTAAGAGGGTACGAGACTTCCGTTTCTGCCTGATACAGGCCCATATAGGCGTTGGCCCCGTCCGTCGGGCCATCCACAAAAAAGTCCAGTTTTCCGTCTGAAATCGCAGCAGTCCCCGAAGCGCTCATGGGCAAAAGCGTCCATTTGGAATCAATATCGGGACCCTCAAATTCATCAGCCCATGCCGGCGGAGCGGAGGATTTGATGAATTTGTCTCGCAGCCAGGCGCAAAAGCCCTGGGCAGGCGCCGTTTTGGTTTGGTCCGGCAGGAGTATCTCCAGGATCCCGGCCAACGGATTGAAAAATATATCCACTTTCTGTCTCCAGTTTTATTGTTTCCACGATCTCTCCGGGCAGAGGCCCGGTGTCATTTTCGTTTGTCCGTCATCCCCGAGTGTTTCTATCGGGGACCCAGTGTCTTTGCCCCTGCGCCTGTCCTCATTCCGGGTTTCTTTTGGAAGGGGTTTGGGGAAACCTTTTCTTTTTCCCTCAAAGAAAAGGTTTCCCCAAAATGCTGTAATGTTTTCCTCGCTTTACGCGTAGGTATACGAAGCCCGGTTGTCCCACACGCGATCGTAGGCGTTGGAGCCTTCGGCGAACTCCACATCGGTGACGTTTTGGCTTCCATCATAGGTGAATTTTTTGATTTGCCAGCACGCGGAGCTGGGCGACGATCCCGGCGCGGCCAGACCGACGTACAGGGGATTGCCGTTGCCGTCGTATTCGATTTTGGTTGTAAGATCTCCCGTGGAGTACGGGTATTGAATGCTTTCGGTGGTCAGTCCCATGGCCTTGCCTCCCTTGTTTGTTTCCGTCATCCCCGAACGTTTTTCTCGTTCCTCACGCTCCCGCGTGGGAATGCATACCGGCGTTTCGCATTTGTAGGGACAGGCCCCTGTGCCTGTCCGCAACTACATCCCCCTTGACGGGGCGAGGGTCGGGGTGGGGGTGATTTTGTAAGGAGGGCGGCCCTATAAACGCAAAAACCCCTCCTGTTTTAGCCGCCAAACAGGAGAGGTCATCAAAAACAAACCCTATAATTTATGCGACATAATTACCATTTAATTAGATCGATAGTCAAGAAAATTCCAAATTAATCCACGCCCCCACGCGGGGGGCGACTGAGCGAGGCTTCTTTACAAATGTCCGATAAAAGAAACACCCCCACGGGCGTGGGGAAGACTGAAAAAAGCCAAAGCCAAGGTCCGGGAAATGAGAAACACCCCCACGGGCGTGGGGAAGACTGTGCCGCGAATACTACGACATTGCCCTTGAAAGAAACACCCCCACGGGCGTGGGGAAGACTTC